>JAIDQV010000138.1 GCA_029062045.1 Clostridia bacterium | reverse complement strand
AGCGCGTCTGGTTAGGGACCAGAAGGTCGTGGGTTCAAGTCCCGTCGCCTCAACCAAAAAAGGAAGTAACTTTTGTTACTTCCTTTTTTTATTTTGAAATTTCTATACATCCACACGCTCCACAAACTGAACATATCAGCCAATGGCATTTTTCACAGTACTTATCAGATTGTGAGTCAACTATTGTATGACAGTTATGACAAACACTTTTATATTTTCTTGATGGATCAAAATAACCGTCAGTGCGTTTGAACTTGCCATTTTGTTTGCATACTTCACAACATACTTCATTTTCAGGTATGTAATTAACTTCGCAGAACTCACATTTTACATATTTCATTATGTCCACAAATAATCCTTTGTTTATGTAATTCGAAATTATAGCGTATTGCTATATTTTGAATTAATTATATAGCAACTAGCTATAATTGTCAAGAGGTCAATATTAAAAATGAAAATTTTTCAAGAACGACTGCTTGAACAACGAAAACTTAATAAACTAACACAAAATGAGGTTGCCGCGTATTTAAAAATAAGTCAACCCTCATACATTCGTTACGAAAACGGAAGCGCGGAACCTAGTTATGATAATTTAGTCAAAATTGCTGATTTATTTGATGTGTCTGTTGATTATCTGCTTGGGAGAACAACATTTTAAATCATACTTTTGTTTCAAATTACCACAACAAACTCAACCAAAAAAGGAAGCAACATTTGTTACTTCCTTTTTTAACTATTCGGTTTGTTCTTCGTTCTCCTCTTCCTTCTGCTCTTCGGTCGGAGGTTCGGTTGATTTTTGAGAGAATTTTTGCAAAATGAACTTTTTTACTAATTTCATTAAGAAATAACCGGCAACACCGCATGCCGTGCCTATCACTATGCCGCCGATAACGTCGGTAGGATAGTGCATACAAAGATATAATCTTGAAATCGCCACTAAAAGCGCAACACCGAGCGCAGGCAAGCCTTTAGCTTTATAATACATTACAAGTGCCACTGCTGCCGCAAACAACGCTGCAGTATGCCCCGACGGGAACGATGAATCCACAGCGTGTATGTTGAGCGAATTGTGAAATTCCTGAAAACCCAAGTCGGGATAAGTCTCCCACGGGCGGGGACGGTTTACGCTTAGCTTTAAAATAACGTTTACGATAAGCACGTCCAACACCAACGCTATTGCCACCGCAACACCTGCCCAGCGCGTCTTTTTAAATATTAAAAGCACGATTGCACAAACGATTGCACCTGCGCCAAACTCGCCGATATAAGTTATATATTTCATTATATAATTTAACCATGTTTGGTCGTGAAAAACTTCATGAAACCATTGTAAAACTTGAATATCCATACAAATTAATTTTACAATCAGTTTTGTAATCTGTCAAGTTAGTTAACTAAATGGCACAATATAACCCTGTTTTTGTACAATGTGAATGCAACATTAGTTGCAGTCGCATTTTTTTATGCAGTTTGCCCGCGTGTCGGCATATAGGCACGCCCCCTTTGGGAACGTAGCTTAACGGCAAAGCGTGAACGTTCATTAACTCAGGCAAGTTGTATGAGGGTTCAAATCCCTCCGTTCCCACCATTTGATACAGTTGCCTTCGGGCGTTGTAAATAAATATTTTAAATGGCGAAAAGCCAAAAGGAGAGCTATTATGGCACAAGTACAATTATTTAAGAAGGTTGGTAAGTACACCGACAAGGACGGCAAGGAAAAGACTTCAACTCGTTTCTATGTGAAATGTAATGATACTCTTGTTCCTGTTGAAGTTCCCTATTTTGAGGGTAAAGACGGCGAAAGAGATTATCAGTACAGCAACAGAAAGGCTGTTTTAACTGCGTTTGCGGATAACTTACCCGATAAGGACAAGCCCGAAGATAAGCCTAATTCTGCACCCGAAACTACAAGTAATTAAAAGTTGGCAAAAGGTGCAAAAAGGGCAAACAAAAATAGGGTAAAGCACCACTTATATAATAGAGAAAAGCGCCCGAACCGCTGGGGCTTGTCCAAGCGGTTCGGGCAAAAGGTGCAAAAATAGGCAAACACTTTAAGTTGTTTTAAGTCGAGGGGTAAAAATGTATTTAAAACAATGTTTAGTTACTTCTAACGTTGAATTTTTTAAGGGTAATGTCGGCGATATTATCAAGTCGCACAAAACGATAAAACATTACGCTTATATCTTACACGATAAGGACGTGGGGCAAAGTCCACATTGGACGATTTATTTGAATTTCGGCAGTTCTGGTGTCGATACAAAACAAGTCGGTGAATGGTTTGGTCTTCAAGAAAGTCAAGTTGAAAGAATTAAAGGTCGAAAGACTGATGCCCTGCAATATTTAACTCATAGTAACGATACACAACATCACAAATATCAATATCCTGTTTCCGAAGTAATTGCGAATTTCGATTTTGAAACGGAAATCGAAAATTCAAAAATACTCGGTGATTTTGAAAATTACAGCTACGCGCAACAGTTGCAATATGTTAACAGTTTACCGCTTTCGGAAAAGGCACAAGCCTTTTCCCGGTTGCGGAAACTGTGGGAGTTACAATGTCAATTGTTAACCTTGAATACGGATAGGCAAATACAAGTTATTTTTATAACAGGCAAGCCCGAAGCGGGAAAAACCTATTATGCAAAAAAATTGTTGACAAGTCAGGGATATGACTTTTGTGTATCCTCTTCTTCAAACGACCCCTTTCAAGACTATATGGGTCAAAAGGCAATTATATTAGATGACTTGCGCGATACTGCATTCGGTTTCGAGGACTTATTAAAACTGTTGGATAATAATACTGCTTCTTCTGTAAAAAGTAGATTTTCAAACAAAGTATTCAACGGTGAAATGATAGTCATTACCTCTTCCGTTCCGCTTGTTTATTGGTATAAAGACTTGCAATTTCATAGTAGTGAAAGTTTGCAACAATTGTATCGCCGTATATCCTGTTACGTTGTTGTTACTGATACAGAAGTTATCGTTTACGACGAGGGGTTAGATAAATACGGCAAACCGCAGGGCTTAGGACAAAATTTTAAAAACGAGCTTGCGGATAAGAAAAAAGAACTTAAACCGAAAGTAGATTATAAATCAATGTTCGGTAAATTTTGTGAAAGCTCTGTCGACGGGTCTGAGGTGTTCGCCGTTGAGCAGTTAAAGATAAATTCAAATATAAAAAAATAATTTTTGTGGAGGAAAAAATGTTAATTTTTAAGAAAAGAACTAAGGAAGATGTAAAAAGCAAAAAGAAGTTTTTCGGTAAAGGTAAGAAAGCCGACGGCAAGAAAAGGCAGTTGGGTGTAACGGTAACTTTTAACGACGGCGAAACTGTAACTCTTTTAAATCCGTCGGGCAAAGCGACTAAATATGCAGCTGAACTGCGGGACGGTAAGCGCTATACAAACGACGGCAAAGTTAAGGTTGACAGAAACGGTCAGGAAATGCCTTTAACCGCCGAGCAAAAGGCTTATCGTTCCGCTTATATACAGGCGCTATCGGATAGCGCAAAAGCGTATAACGCGGCAAAGGCAAAGGGCGGTGATAAATAAATGTCAAAAAGAACATTTAGGGGCTTAATTGCTTTTTTCATTCTTTTCGTTGCGGTTTGGGTCGTTGTAGTGTGTGGTTACTTATCGCGCAACGATGAAGGCGTATGGTTTAGTAATTCAAACCTGTCTACTTGGCATTGGGCGGATAAGTTATCCGAAGCCCCCGCCGACGATAACACGGACGAAACCGAAAGGCCCGAGGAAACGGGCGGTGAAACTGAAACGGCGGAAATACATAGCCATACCCGCGCAATGTCTTTGACGTTGGACGAAACAGACGATAACGCGGGAATTGAGTTGTATTCAGACCCTACGTGCCCCGACTGTGGCGGTTCAATGCAGATATATACTACTTATGCGGGTACTTGTGCTGAGAATTCTTCTGTTCTTTGGGAATGCAAGGACAGTAATTGCGGTGGTGGTGAAAGGGTATTTGTTCCAAATTCAAAAGACCCTAATAATCATACAGGCTTTTTTTCTTGGGTAACTACTACCCGCCCTGTTGGCACTTCTTCGGGTGTAGAAAGCTATATTTGTTCGCATTGTTCAAGTGTAACGGATACAAGGGCAATTTTCGCGCTTCCTGCTGAACCCGAAATGGAAGGTCATCACTTTGTCGGGTGGTATAAAGACGAAGCATTAACAAGTCCGTATAACAGCGATTATCTTTACGAAGATACTGCGTTGTACGCTAAGTTTGAAATCAACGTACATACCGTAACTTTTGATAGCGACGGCGGTACGGAATTTGAAAACATAACTGCGAATTGGAATACGAATATTTCAACCGCAACGCCCGAAAAGACGGGATATAACTTCTTGGGTTGGTTTAAAGCTGACGGCACGCAGTTCGAGGATACCGAAGCAATAACGGGTGATACAACGTTGACGGCGCATTGGCAAATAAAGACTTTTACGGTGACTTTCTATGTCAATGGCGCGGTTTATACAACTGTTATAGTTGAATATGGTTCGGTGCTTTCAAAGGTTGCCGATGAAGCGGGCGTATTCGCAAAAAATATAGTTTCATTTTATAACTTAAATAGCGAAACACCTACGGCGTATGCCTCGGAATTAATTGTTTCCGATGACGTAACCGTTCTTGCAAATGAGCCTACGACTTGGCAGAAAATTAAAGGTTCAAAATATACGCCTTGGGTAGCGGGCGGCGTGGCTGTGTTTGTAGTCATTTGCGTTATTGTCGGCGTAGTTCAAGGCAAGAAAAAGCGGGGTTAAATTATGTTGAAGAAAAAGCGAAATACAAAAAAGTTAATATCTTTTGTTTTCGTCTTGTTCGTTCTATTTTCTCTTATAAGTGGTATCGGCGTGGGCGGAAATGCTTACGCCGATACTGATTTAAGCGGTTATACGAACGTTATGGACGATTTACAAAAGGACGAAGAATTCAATGCAGCCGAATATCCCGACAATAAAGAAGATTACGATAAAAGTATCTATGCTGAAATTGCAAATTTCTATTCGCTTCACGTAATTCAAATTGCCGAAAGTACTGCGGGCGGATTGTTCGTTTACGTTTATCAACCGGCGGCGAATATAACGCCGTTGACGGCAACTTCAATTAATATGGCGTTAACGGATAAAATTGGCGGTGTTCTTGATGAGAATACTGAGCTTACCGATGAAGATAGTGCAGATGTTTACAACTTAATATTTTTAAATCGTAATAGTGTATTTGCAAAATACAAAGTAACAAATTTTAGTGTAACTAATGGTTCCGTTCGATACTATAACATAACTTCAATATATCGTGTTTGGGTTGAGGGTTTAGACGACCCGACGGGCAATGATAATGTTATTGATGAAGTATCTTTCCGTGTGGGTAAATTATTTACGGCTAAAACTGTAAACGGCAATGTTAGTTATACTTGTGAACAAAAAGATATTGTAACGATTACGGATAAGTATGTTGACTTTTTGCGTTATAAAAATGGCGTTTCGGGTGTCGTTTGGGCAAGAAAAGATTATACGGATAGTCATTATGTTGCATTTTCTACCGACTGGGATATTTCAAATTTGTATGACGTTGATGTTTCTTTTATAATTCAACCTATGAAAGCTGAAAAATCGGGGAATTTGTCTTTTCCTTTTGAAGCGGGTGCGAGTAGTAAAGTTACTATTAAAGTTGACAAGGAAATGACAGGCGAAAATACTCCGTCTGGTTGGTTTAAGTCGAAATATTATTCTTGGGAAAGAATTCAAAGTGTTGAAGCGTTTAAAGCTGATCCTAATAATAAATTGGAAGCTGATACTAAAAATAATTTAAATGGTAAACAATGGGTATTGCGTTTTTACGAAACTGATTATTTTGTTGAAGAGCACGATATGTATGGTAGTTTATCTACCACTTCTTATACAAGTGTTAAAGAATTGACTATTTTAAGACTTCATTTTAAGTCTAATGGTGTTGTTTACAATTTAGGTGTTTTAGATAACAAGCAAAGTGCCGATGATAAGCCTGGCAATATTCCGGATAAGAAAACTTTATGGGATTACTTCATTGAATTTTGCAAGTGGCTTGAAAGTTTAACGGGCGTTTCTTACATAATTTGGGCAATTATTATTTTAGCCGTTCCCTTGCTTATTGCTTATAGCATACTTTCAATATTCTTTCCGCCGTTGCGTAAACTGTTTACTGGCATATGGTGGCTTATTAAGAAGTTTGCTTACGGGTTCGGTTGGCTTGTATCCCGTCCATTTGTGTGGATAAAGAATAGATAAAAAGAACGGCGGTTATATGCCGTCGTTCTCATTCTTTCTTGTTGTTCCTCTATCCGTTAAGTTTTTACAAGTATCGTTTACAATAGCTTTCCCTTGCGGGTTGAGTTTGCGGAAATTATTTATAAGGTTTTGTTCTTCTTCGTTGATATTTGTTGCTGTGAATTGTTCTAATCGTTTTGCGTTTTTTTTGTTTACCAAATACATACAGAAGAATATGACTGCAATTAAAATGAATACGCACAGTAAAATTAAAACTATATTAAAGTTTGTTGCGGCAACATACTCTTGTGCTGTTTGTATATTGCCTGGAATATTATCACCCGATGAGGGATTATCAACAACAGGTAAATCGTAAATATCTAAAAGTCGCATAACTCTACCTCTCTGTAAAACTTTGAAACGATTATAACAGCAAAACAAAAAAATATCAAGTAAAAATGAAATACAAGGTTTTAATATGGAAGATTTAATGACGATAGTCTTCGCCCCGCCTCGTTTCGGAAAAACTTGTTTTTGCGTAAATGAGGCTAACATGGCGGCTTTTGATAGAGAACGTAACCGTTCAATGCAAAATGAAATAATTTTAAAGCAAGCAAGTGGCTTTGACGCGATAAAGACAGTTCCGCAACATTGTGTAGCTTCGAATATACCTATTACTATGCGAAAGTTCGGGTATAGTCCGCGTCATAGCCGTTTAATTAATCCGTATAGGTTAGGCTACCATAACGAGCACGTAAAAGTACATTTTACTTTACCCTATCAATTCAGCGTTATAGACGAAGCGCAAAAGTATTTAAACAGTCGTATGTCTTTGTATTATCCCGACTGGCAAAGCCGTTACTATGAGCAGTGCGGTCATGATTATTTGCGGTTTTTATTTGCGACGCAACGCCCCGAATTGATAGATGTTAATATTCGTGCATTGTGTAACTTTATAGAGATTATGAAGTTAGATTTACGGTATGATGATTTTCATAAAGTAAAGCGTTTAACTTGGTTAATTCGCCGTATAGAAAGTAATAGCGCATATGAAGCATATATGGCAAGCGGTAAGAAAGATAAAGGTTGTTTTACCGAAGAACTTGTTACAGCGGATTATAATGTATTTGACTGTTATGATAGTCGAAACTGTAAACCGAAATTCTATCAAGGGCATATGAATGAAGATTTTGATTACATTCTATCAGAACCGACGGAAGAAAACTATGCCGCTTATATCAAATATTTGAAAGAAAACGATGACGAACTACCCGAAAATTTCTACATTAAAAGGAAGGCAATAGCGTGATTAATTATAATAAAAATGATTTAATAAATGAGTGTTTAACAACTTACTATAAAACTTTTGAAAAAACGCTGGATACCTGCGACTACGTTCCCGAAAAGTTCAATATGAAGATTTTGAAGTACATTTTTAAGTGTATGCGCGGGCAATTCAAAAAAATTGATAAAGAAGATAGACAGTTTCAGCGGAAAGTTGCAAAAATTGCTAAGGGAGATTTGCGGAAACAGAAAAAGGAAGCAAAGAAAAAGAAAAAACAAGGTATAACAGAAGAAAGCACCCCCTCTCCGGCGTGAACGCCGGGAAAGGGGGTGCTTTCTTGTTAAATTTCAATAGCACTTTCAAGATTTGAAATACAGTCTTCAATATTGCTTTGAGCTTCTTCCAAATTGCAAATAGCTTCTTCTGCGTTTTGTCCGCGTTCACTGTTCTGCAAATTTTCGGGCATATAATCGTAATAGTCTTGTTCTTCGTTTAAGACTTCTTCGATTTGTTGGCTTAATTCTGTTGCTTGTTTGATTAGTTCATTTATAACTTTTCTGCGCTGTTTGTTCATTTTAATTACCTCTTTAAAAAATTTATTTGCCCGTATAGCCGTTAGCGCAGCTTTGATTTTTTAATACCTTTTGTATTGTGGTTTTATCTCTACGGCTTGGATAGGGAAAAGTTTATTTTCTTTTCTGTCTATCGGTTGAATGGTTTCAAGGAAAATATCAGTGTCGAAAGGGTATTTGAAAATTATGTTTTCGTAACCGTCAATTTCGATTATTCGATAATAGTTTTCATCTTTTAGCCATTCAAATGTTATATTCAGTTCGTCGCGCTCAATTTCCCATAGCAAATGGGTTATTAAATTTTGAATGGCGCGTTTGTCAATGTCGGTTCCTTTATGGGGCTTTGTTTGCTTTAAGTCTAATTTAATCATTTTAAAACTCCTTCGGGGTGTTTCCCCTCTTAAAATTAAAGATTATTTGATATATAAGGTTTTTAAAAAAAATTTCGGGTTTTCCCTTGCAATTTAAAAATTGCTATGATAGAATTGAAATAAGTTCAGCAAAGGGCGGGCAGGTTTCGCCCCTTGCGTGGTAGCCGTTCGGGTTAGTTGGAAGCTGTGTCCCGTGCGGCTTTGTTCTTACCTATAATCTCGTTACTTCGTTATGAAGTCGAGTAAATCAAGGATTTTCTCAGCCGTCCAACCCTCATTGAGTAGATACTCTTTGAGCCGTTGGACGGTTTTGTCTGTTACTCCCATATCCATTCCTTTTACCTGCCTGTTTATATATTTCGGCTTGCGCCTATCGACTTTTAAGGTTCTTTGAGAACTTCGCAACTTGCTCGCCCCATTTTCTAAAACGCATATGGTAGCGGTAGCAGTCCGCACCAAGCCGCGTAAGCGGCGCAGGCAAAGTTCGGTTTTAGGCGCGTATGACGCGAGCTTTAAAGTTCGTTTCCCGTCAAAACCGCCGTTCGCGTCTTCAACAGCGAAAAAAAGAAAAGTAAAGGGGAAAATTCTTACCACAAAAAATTCAGACAATACGGCGGAATTTTAGCCAAAATTTTTGGAAGGATAAAAGCAGAGCGGCTTATGTTCAAAAAATTTTGCGACCCTTTACTTTTCGTTCTATAACACTAAACCATAGTGTTATATCCCCAGCGGGGGGATATTGCCAAGGGCAATTTCAGGGGGGTGCGAGTAATTCTACCGCATAAAAAAGTGCGGTTACGAGTAATAAAGCTATACGGGGGCGAGGGAAGATAGCTTGCGTTCCCCGCCCCCGTAACCGTGAAAACAAAAAAGCCCTCAGCAGGGCTAAGGGGAAAAGTTATGTATAAATTTACTGCAAGAGAAAAAATGTATGCACTAAAAGCGTTGCAAAATTCAAGTGTATTAACAGTTTGTCGGCGTTATAAGATTAATCGTTCTACGCTGTGGCGATGGTGCAAACAGTATGATGGCACAATTCAAAGTCTTATACCTAAATTCAGTCGTAAAGGAATAATTATGCCGAATGCACAAACACAAGAGGAAAAACAAGCTATACAAAATCTTATTCGCCGTAATCCTGGAATAGGTTTGAATGAATTGTATGGCAGGCTTTGCCGTGATTATGGTTATAAGCGTAATCCTGTAACTTTGTATCGATATTTACATCGTAATAATTTTTATGAAACTAAAAGAAAAATGCCGTATAAGCCTAAGCCGTATGATACCCCTTTAATGTTGGGCGAGAAATGGCAACTTGATGTAAAGTATGTGCCTAAGTCGTGTTATACAGGTAATAGCTTAAACGAGCAGTATTTTCAATATACAATGATAGACGAGGCAAGCCGAAAACGATTTATCTACGCATATAAAGAGCAGATACAAAACAGCACCATTGACTTTGTGTTGCGTGCCTTTAAATTTTTTGGATATAGACCAAAAACAATTCAAACTGATAATGGTTGGGAATTCACTTTTTTAGGTGGTAGAACTAAGGACGGGCGCGTGCACAAATTGGACGAGCTTTGCAAATTTTTCGGCATTAGACATCAACTTATCCGTCCACGTACACCACGGCATAACGGCAAGGTTGAACGTTCACATAGAAATGATAACGAGCGGTTTTATAGATATTTACACTACTATTCTTTTGAAGATTTACAAAAGCAAATGGCTGTGTATCTTAAACGTTCAAACGATATTCCGACAAGTGTTTTACGTTCGGTGAATGATAAGCGCAGGTGGCTTTCACCGAATGAAAAAGAAGCAGAATTGAAGCAAGTAATATAGTAAAAGCAATAGCGCATGAAGGCTGTCGAGGACGGCCTTTTAGTGCTATTGCTTTGTTTTTCGGTCTTATAGATTAACTTGTATTTAAAGTATAAGTCGGTTGAGTTTTAATTTTTTTAAACTTTTTTGTTGCAATGACTTGACAATTCAACAGTTAACTAAATGGCACAATATAACCCCCGAAGCAAATTCTACGCTTCGGGGGTTGTTTTTGGAGCAGGTGACGGGAGTCGGACCCGCCGAAATCAGCTTGGGAAGCTGACGCCATACCGCTAGGCGACACCTGCAGGGTAAACTAATTATAGCGCAAACTGAATAAAAAATCAATTAAATTGATTAAAAAGTGTTCGCGTTGACAAAAACTTTTTCGGAGGATTATTATGAACCCTATTAAAGAAAAAAGTAAAACCCTGGAAAACAACTTTCTACCTTTGAAAAAGATGTACCCCAAAAGCTATAATAAATTAAAGACTTCCCCCTACACAAAGACGCGCGTTATACTTATGAACGGCACGGAATTTGAATCGGCTTGGTTTATGCACCAGTTTGCCCGCCATTGCGACGAGCCTGAAATTCTTGCCGCGCTTGCCGTAGTACGCAGACAGGAACAGCAACAGCAAAAGCGCATAAGCTGTTTAAAGCCCATTAACGAAAGTATTCTTGAAACTACTATCGCATACGAACAGCTTGCAATAGATTTGACGGCTGTTCTCGCAAAACACGACACGGACGAAACAAACATTAAAGCGTTAAACTTTGCGCTTTTAGAGGACTTTGACCACCTTTACCGTTTTGCAAATCTTCTTAAAATGGACAAGGGCGAAGATGCTGACGCGCTTGTCGGCAAGTATACCGAGATTATGCCCGGCAGACCTACCATTGCCGAACACCGTTACCCTGCCGATGATATTAAAAAGCACATGGTTGCTGAAAAAGCCGACCTGTATTCAAAGCTGGTTGCAAGCACCATTACGGCTGCCGAACAGCAGACTATGAACTATTATATGAACATTGCGCAGTGGTACAAGAACGATTTGGGCAGAAAACTTTACGCCGAAATTGCTATGATTGAAGAAGCGCACGTTTCCCAATACGAGAGTTTAAAAGACCCTAACCTTTCGTGGCTTGAACAGTGGGTAATGCATGAATATACCGAGTGCTGGTTATACTACTCCGCCATGCAGGATGAAAGCGTTGACTATATAAAGAAGATTTGGGCGGAGCACTTTAAGATGGAAGTTTCTCACTTAAAGACTGCGGCAAAACTTTTAAAGAAATACGAAAACAAAACTTTCGAAAGCGTGTGCGGCACGGGTGAATTCCCTCAGCTTTTGAAACTTGGCGGAAACAAAGAATACGTAAGAAAAGTGCTTGCCGAAACCATTAACCTTACCGCCGACAATACGGTAAAAGTCGACACTTATAAAGAAGTTAAAAAGTTGCCCGACGAGCATAGATATTTCGATTATCAGAACTTTATGTCCGACCCCGACAAAACCCCCTCTCACCTCGTTATAAAGAAAGCGATTGAAAGGCTTGGACAGGACTACCGATATCAAGACAAAGAACACCCCGTGAAAGAACTGAGAAACCGAAAAGACGACAACGTGCATATCGCACGCACTAAATAATTTTAAAGCCGCACGGCAACTGCCGCGCGGCTTTTATTTTACTTATTTTCTTTTACATATTTTTTAAGTTCTTTTAAAGTCTTTTCTTCACCCTCGTCTTTGAGCATAGTCAAAAAACATTCAAGTCTTTCAGAAGTGTTCGGGTGCATAAATACGCCGTCTTTTCGGCCTTCAAAATATTCCCACGGGCAGGCATCGTTATAGTCTTTCCCTTTGTAAATTTTGCTTGCCGCTATTCTGTCGCAGACCATTTCGGCAAAATATTTAGGAGGCATTTCAACCGTAACTACACCCCCGCACAAGCCGTTGTCCGTCCAATATTCGAAGTGGTGTTTGTTCTTGCCTTTATGATGTAGCCATGCGGCTGAATAGCCCAAAACCTCCCTTTCACGCGCTTGCGGACTACGGTTGCCCTGATAATACTTTACGCCCGCTCTAAATTCCGCACGGCTGAATTTTGACAAGTCGTGCGTTAGCCCTTGGCGGATAAGCCCGCATTTAAAACACAGTTTTCGTACCTCGCGGCGGTGGCGGGTTACTGTTTTCAGATGTTTGAAAAATTTCATTTTTATAGCTTAATAGGGCGAATACTTTCGCCCTATGATTTTTAAATTTCGTAAATTATTGTTACGGGTCCGTCGTTGAACTGCTGAATTTTCATATCCGCACCGAACACGCCTTGCTTTACAATAACGCCGTTATCGCGCAAAAGCTCTGCCGTGTATTCATACAGAGGATTTGCCTTTTCGGGGCGCTCTGCCTCAATAAAGCTGGGACGGTTGCCGTGTGAGCAATCGCCTAAAAGAGTAAACTGTGAAATAAGTAAAATTTCACCGCCTACTTCTTTTACGGATAAATTCATTTTGCCGTTCTCGTCCTCGAAAATACGCAATGCGGCTATTTTTTTAGCAATCGCCTGTGCGTTTTTTTCTGTATCACCGACTTTTACGCCAAGATAAACGGCAAGCCCGAACGGAATTTCGGAAATAAGTTCACCGTCGACAGACAGCGTGGTTTTCTTAACACGCTGAATTACGGCGCGCATTATTTTCCTACTCTTGACATATATTCGCCGGTGCGGGTGTCGATTCTGATAATTTCGCCCTCTTCAACGAACATAGGAACTTGCACGGTTGCGCCCGTTTCAACTACCGCGTTCTTCATTGCGTTGGTTGCGGTGTTGCCCTTAACGCCGGGTTCGCACTCGGTAATTTTAAGTTCAACGAAGTTTTCGGGTTCAACCGAGAAAGCCGTACCGTTCAATGATTTAACGGTAACCATATCGTTCTCTTTGATATATTTGAGCGCGTCCTCAACTTGAGAAAGGTTCAAAGTAATCATATCGAAGGTATCGGGGTCCATGAAATAGTAGAACTCACCGTCGGTATAAGAATAGGACATCTTTTTGGTTTCAACCTGTGCGGTTTCAAGCTTAGTTGTGGGGTTGAAAGTTATATCCGAAAGAACTTGTCCCGTGACTACGTTTTTAATTGTAGCCCTTACGAAAGCCGCGCCCTTGCCGGGTTTTACGTGCTGGAATTCGGTTACAGTATAAACGCCCTTGCCGTTATACTCGAAAGTAGAGCCCTTTCTGATGTCGCCTGCTAAAATAGATGCCATAAATATATTTCTCCTTGATTTTTGACTTATATAATAGTTAAATTTTTATCCGAATTTGTTAAACTTATAACTTTGCCGTCTTTTAAAGTTACGGTGTCTTCTATTCTTATTCCGAAATCGCCCTCGAAATATACGCCGGGTTCGTCGGAAAAAACCATTCCGTTTTTCAAAATATTTTCACTCTTGGGCGAAAGATATGGATGCTCGTGAACGTTTATGCCTATACCGTGCCCCAAAGAATGGGTGAAATACTTGTCCAAACCGTATTGTTTGAGGTACTCACGCGCAAATGCGTCCCCCTCTTTCCCTGTCGTGCCGTCCGTAACCTTTTCTTTGACAAGCATATGGGCTTTTAAAACGTGTTCGTACGCCTTTATAAATTCGCCGTGCTTTTTATCGTTGCCGAAAAGGAAGGTGCGCGTACAGTCTGAACAGTATCCGCCGACTTTACAGCCGTAATCTATAAGAATAATATCGCCGAATTTGAGTTTTGTATGCCCCGTTTCATGGTGGGGAACACTGGAATTTTTGCCGAATGCAACGATAGTATCGAAACTTGTACCGCTTGCGCCAAACGTGCGCATAAGATATTCAAGTTCTGCCGCAACTTCGTTTTCGCTCATGCCCTCTTTTATTCTGCCAAGAAGGGCACCGAATGCCTTATCGGTTATATCGCAAGCATTTTGAATTAAGTCTAATTCGTACTGCTGTTTTATTGACATAGCGTCAATAAACGCTTTTTCACTGTCGACTATTTTCAAACCTGCATTTTCAAGGCGTTTATATTCGGGATAAGTCGTCCTTGAAAAAGGAACGGCTACCTCTCTATAGCCTTTTAACAGATTTTCAAGCGGGCTTTGGAACTGCTTTACTTCTATATCCGTGCCTTTAAGTGCCGCTGACGCCGCCTCTAAATAGCGCGTATCCGTATAAAAAGTATTGCCGTTTTTATCGCTTAAAACGTAACCGAACGACGTTTGCACGCCCGTAAGATAATGTCTTAAATCGGGTTGTTCGGTCAAAACCGCCTGGGCGCCGACTGCGTTAAAAATTTTTTGTGCGTTAGTTGCTTGCATGCCACTATTTTACCAAAATTATAAACGTATGTCAACTTTACTTTAAATTTTGTTGTAAATACGCTTCATTGTCAGCGCGTCAACGTCCTGCGTTCCCGCGCTTTCACTTACTATATACGGCTCTAATTTCAACTCTTTCAAAGCAACTGCCAACGGCTCGAACTCAGGGCCGTATTCGGTGTCCTCGAAAGTGAGGTGCTTTACCTCGCCTTTCCCGCCGTACATAATCTTTGAGAAGTGAACGTGGAAGTTCTTTACTCTGTCGAAGCCAAGCTCGGCAATCATATATTCAAGCCGCGATTTATAGTCTGAAACGGTCTTTAGACTGCCCTGTTCGCGCGCGTTGATATGTCCGAAATCAATCGTCGGGGTGAAGCATTTATCTATTTTACAAAACTCGACTATTTCTTCAAGCGTGCCGATTTGTGCAAGTTTACCCATAGTTTCAGGGCAAAACATTATATCTTCGTAACCGTTAAGATAGATATAATCACGCAGGACTTTGAGCCTGTCCGAAGTTCTGGCAACCGCCTCTTCGCGGGTTGCTTTGCCTTGCGCGGCGGGGTGAAAAACCACCCTTCTTCCGCCCATAAGACGAATAAATTTTGCGCTTTGAAGAACATAGCCGTATGACTTTTGCGCAGCCTCGTCATCGGGGTTGGCAAAGTTGATAAAATATGGCGCGTGTGCGCTTATTTCTATGTCCTGTTCTTTAAAAGTTTCGCCTATGCTTGTCGCTTTACTTTCGGACAGCATAATGCCTTTGCCGAAGGGATACTCGAAGCAGTCAAGCCCTAAGTCCTTTACGTAATTAGCCGACTGCTCGGTACTCTTATAGCCAGCGGCGTAAAACGCCACTGAGTTGCCGCTTGGACCGAATTTAATCACTTATAGCCTCACCTTCTGATTCGGTGTCTTGTTCGTCAGCTTCGTCCGTTGCAGGCTCTTCGTCGGTGATTTCTTCTACAGTTATTTCTTCCGTTGCTGGTTCTTCCACAATAACTTCTTCTACAGTTATTTCTTCAGTTCCGTGTTCATCTGCGGCGGCTTCTTCAGAAGATTCAACCGCTTCTTCAACTATTTCGACGGGTTGCGTTTCTTCAACAACCTCGGCCGCTTTTTCTTCTATAACGTCCTGCGTTTCGGGTTGAGCGCAAGGCTCTTCCTCTACGGGCGTTTCAACGGGCGCGGGAACGGGTTCTTCCGCAGGTACGGGAGCTTCTTGTACAGGCGCGGGCGCGGGTGTAACCGGTGCGGGCGCAGGTGCTGCCGCCAAAGTTGCAGCAATTTCAGCCTCTTTTTTTGCGTGAAGTATATCTTCGCTGAGTTGCGCGTTTAAACTTTCTGCGCTGTCGAACTTCTGGATTTCTCTTATATAATCTAAAAATTCAACGGTAATAATTTCGCCGTAATAGGTGCCTTCAAATCCGTCAAGATACACCTCAAAAAGAGGTGCTTCCTCGTCGAACGTGGGACGCCCGCCGTAATTTGCGATACCGTAGTAAACCTCTTCACCGATTGCGCATCTGACGGTGTAAACGCCCTCTTTTACTTCGTGCTTGTTTTCAGGGTACGCAATATTCATTGTGGGGAAGCCTACGACCTTTGCTCCCCTGTCCGCACCGTGAATTACCGTGCCGCATATTGCGTAATGTCTGCCGAGAAGTTCGCCCGCCTTTTTGACGTTGCCCTCGTCCAACAACTCTTTTATATGTGAGGTACTTACCTTTTCGTTGTCAATAGTAAAGTCCTTGATGGGCATAAACCAAACGCCGTTTTCTTCATCCTCGGCAAAAGATTTCAAAGTGGAAACCTTACCCTTTGCCCCCTCGCCGAAACGGAAATCTTTACCGCTCATATAAGCCTTTACGTTGAGCTTGTCTTCAAGGAAGTTAAGAAATTCAATGGGCTTTATTTTCTTGAATTCATCCGTGTAGTCAATTTTAAGAACAAACTTCACGTTGAAACTTTCAAGAAATTTCAGTCTTTCTTCAAACGTATAAAGCCGTTTGCCTTCCTTGCCCTCTTTGCCGTTCGTGAACATCATGACGCCCAAATCAAGCCCGTTTATTTTGGCTTGAAGTTTCGCCTTTTTCAAAAGTTCCGAATGACCGAGATGCAAACCGTCAAAACAGCCCAGTACCAAAAGGCACGGGAAGTTATACTCGTCTTCGTTGAATCTGATGACTTCTAACATAGTTTTGTCCTCACCTTTAAAATTGATTGTTTAACTTCTGCAAGCCCGTAAAAAACACCGTCTTTATAAATTTTATAAATGCCGTCCTGCTTTTCACAGCTTACAGCCAAACCGTTGAACAGCTTAAACCCCGTATCCTTGTTGGGATAAATACTTTCAAACGGTAATAAACTTTCGGTAGGTATAATAAAATTGCTGATATTTTCTTCCGTTAAATCTTCCGATTTTACAGAATTTTCGATAGAAAACGCACCGCTTTGGGTTCTTACAAGCGAACTCATTATAGCATGTGTGCCCAACTTTTGTGCAATATCGCGCGCAAGTGAACGGATATAAGTTCCGCCGCCACACTCTATTTCAAAATCATAGCAGTCATTTTGCTTATTGTCAAAGACTTTAAGCGCATAAATTGTTACTGTTTTGGGGGGCAAAGTAAATTCAACGCCCGCCCGCGCTAATTCATAACCACGCTTACCTGAAATATTCTTCGCACTGTATCTTGGCGGAACTTGCGAAATATCGCCTAAAAACTGCGGTAAAACTTCCTCTATTTCCTTTTTGGAAGGGACTCGCCCTACATTTTCAATTACGTTGCCCGTACTGTCCAAAGTGTCGCTTTCAACGCCGAAACGGAAGGTTGCAACGTATTTTTTATGCTTATCCAAAAAATAATCGAAAAGCCGCGCAGCGTTTCCTATTGCAACAGGCAGAACGCCCGAAGCCATAGGGTCAAGCGTGCCCATATGTCCGCAAGGGGTTTTGGTTAAACGCTTTATTACCGATACTTCTTTTGCGGAGCTTGCCCCCGCCGCTTTGTTCAAGTTGATAAAACCCGTCATAAAGCCTGATA
>JAIDQV010000137.1 GCA_029062045.1 Clostridia bacterium | reverse complement strand
TGGTGGGAACAAATGGGCTCGAACCATCGACCTCTTGCATGTCAAGCAAGCGCTCTGACCAACTGAGCTATGCCCCCGAACGGTTAAATTATAACATTTACGCCGCGTCGTTGGCAAGTGTTTTTCACAATAAGAAAACGCAATTTCTTAAAATATAAACTTGCCCTGTGATAAACTTGAAATTTTTTCGGACAAATGTTATAATTGAAAAAAACGCAAAGGCGCTTACTATGGATAAATGTATTTACAATGCATACGTGAAAATTTTAGAGGAAGAGCTACTTCCCGCGATGGGCTGTACAGAACCCATTGCGGTTGCCTATGCAGCCGCTTTGTCGAGGGATACTCTGGGGGCAATACCCGAAAAGGTGGAAATTTCGGTAAGCGGAAACATACTTAAAAACGTTAAAAGCGTGGTCGTTCCGAACACGGGCGGAATGAAGGGCGTAAGCTGTGCAGCGGCGGCGGGAATCGTCGCGGGCGTTGCCGAAAAGAAGCTGGAAGTTATCTCTTCGGTTACCGAGGAAGACAGGCAAAAAATTCTTTCCTATCTGAATGAGGCGGAGTTTTCTATTGAACAGTCGCACTCGGGTTGTATTTTCGATATAGGCGTTCGCGTTTTTAAAGGGAATGACAGCGCATTTGTAAGAATTGCGGGGCACCATACCAACGTGGTTCTAATCGAAAAGAACGGCAAGGACATTTACAACCTTAATTTTCAATCGGAAGAGGCGGCGTGTTGTGCGGACAGGAAGCTGTTAAGCGTAGATAAAATTCTGGAATTTGCGGACTGCGTTAATATTGCCGACGTGGAAGAAGTTATTAATAGGCAAATTTCATACAATACGGCTATTGCGGAAGAGGGGCTTAAAAACGATTACGGCGCAAAAGTCGGAAAAGTGCTTTTAGGTGCGTTCGGCGAGGGCGTACATAACCGCGCTAAAGCGACTGCGGCGGCAGGCTCGGATGCAAGAATGAACGGTTGCAGTTTGCCCGTTGTTATCGTTTCGGGCAGCGGAAACCAAGGAATGACGGCATCGCTTCCCGTCATTGTGTACGCTAAACACCTAAAAGTCAGTGAAGAAAAACTTATCCGTGCGCTTGTGGTGTCGGATTTGATAACTATTCATCTTAAAACGGGAATAGGCAGACTTTCGGCGTATTGCGGCGCGGTAAGCGCGGGTTGCGGCGCTGGTGCGGGCGTGTGCTATTTATACGGCGGAGGATACGACGAGGTGTCGCACACGATAGTAAACGCGCTTGCGATAAATTCGGGCGTCATATGCGACGGGGCTAAATCGAGCTGTGCTGGGAAAATAGCTTCCGCGGTGGAAGCGGGGCTTTTGGGTTTTGAAATGAGCCGCAACGGAAGCGGATTTGTAGGCGGCGACGGAATTTTGGAAGACGGGGTCGAAAGCACCATTGACAACGTCGGCGATATTGCGCGAGTAGGCATGCGCGAGACGGACGAAGAGATAATAAGGCTTATGATAAAAAACGCAAAAAAAGTGCGTTAATTCAAGCATATATGGGTGGCAATCGCTAAAAACAGACATAAAAACCCTAATAAATTTCACGTAAAAACGGGCGCGGAAGAAATATCCGCGCTTTAATTTTTATAAAGTAATTTATAAAAAAGAATTGACGGCAAACGCTTTATTCTGTTAAAGTATATATAATAG
>JAIDQV010000136.1 GCA_029062045.1 Clostridia bacterium | reverse complement strand
GGGGCGTTTTGGTTTGAGGCTTTGCTTAAACCAAGCGTATTGCCCGTAAAAACGATACCGCCTTTTTTTACGTCGGAATATCGTTGAATGAAAGGCATAATAATCTCCTTTTGTAAAAAAATACTACATACCCGCCCCTGCCTTTTAGCAAGGGTAGATATGTAGCAATTAAAAAATATATCTATTTAATTATATGCTCAGATGTGCACTTTTGTTATGCGGGGACAACTAAAAGCATAAGCCACAGCGAGCCTAGCGCGGTAATAAGCGTAGGCAACGCAACCGCACAGCCTATTTTCAAGAAATCCAGATAGCCGAATTTAACGCCGTGCTTATTTAAAATGTTGCTCCACATAATTCCCGCAAGCGCGCCGATAGGCGTAAATAACGCGCCTAAATTCGACCCGATAATCGTCGCAAACACGGCGGAGATACCGACCGCGCCGCCCGTCGATTCTATTATCGAAGAGAACAGTACGCTCATAGGAATATTGTTTATTAAATTGGATGCGATAAAGGAAGTTGTTCCGTATTTCAAAATAGGCAGGCTGTCGCCGAACAGTTCGCCTATTGCGGAGGTTACGCCCTGTTCGTTCAAAACTACTATTAAAACGAACATTGACAGCACAAAGGGAATTAACTGATAGGGCGCACGCTTTACACAGCCGAGAAGGGCTGCGGGCTTTTGCCGTCTTACGATGGCGATTACGCCCGAAATTATAAACAAACTTCCGACGGCGCAAAGGGCTACGAGCCACATTTCTATATTAATGTAAGAGCCTATTGCAAGTAAAATTGTGCAAACGGCAAGGTGAACTATTCCTACCCAAAGGGAAAGTTTGTCTTGTATAACCACGGTTTCCGCCTCGCCCTCGATAGGCGCGGAAAGTTTTTTGCGGAATAAAAGAAATAAAGCAAGAAATGCAACCGCACCCGACAAAACCGTAGGCACGATAGCTATTTTTATGTACCCCAGGAAGTCTATTCCGCAAGCCGTGGCAAGATAGATGTTCGTGGGGTTGCCTATGATAAGCGCCATGCTCCAGGTGTTGGCGGCAACGAATTCCGCGGCAAGGTAGGGCGTGGGGTTTATCTTTGCGTTCTTAGCAAAGTAGCAAATGAAGGGCGTAAAGGACAAAATTATTACGTCGTTTGAGGTAAACACCGTCAGCACCGAAACCGTTATGTATAAATATAAAAACAGCTTGGTTTGGCGCGTTTTAGCTCTTTTTAAAACAACGCCCGCAAGGTAGCGGAAGAAGCCCAGCTCGTCAAGAAAAATTGACAGCACCGTCATTGATATGAACAGCACCAATATTTTCAAGGGGTTGATAGCTGTGTCCGAAATAAGCGCTTTGCCCACAGTAACAATATCGGCTTGACCGCAGGCAAGAAGTATTATTGCGCCGACCAGCGTTATAATCCAGTAGGTATCTATTGAAATTTTACCTATTTTTATTTTCGGGAAAAGCAGTATACTTAGTATCATCAATATACAGGTTATACCGCAAACTATTAAAGAAAGTATCATACGTTCAAAGAAATGTTATCAAAATGCTATTGATTTGTCAACTTGTGATTTATGCCGTATTCCCGTAATTGACAAATAAAAAATTTAGGACTAAAATAATTATAATTGCTAATATTAGGAGAATTATATGAGCGAAATTTTTAACACAATTTCAGCAATCAAATACGAGGGCGCAGACAGTAAAAATCCGCTTGCGTTTAAGTTTTACGACGCGGACAAGGTTATTCTCGGCAAGCCGATGAAACAGCATTTGCCCTTTGCAATGGCATGGTGGCACAACCTGTGCGCGGAAGGCGGAGATATGTTCGGACGGGGTACGGCGGACAAGTCCTTCGGCGCAACTGTCGGCACGATGGAACACGCGAAGAAAAAGGTGGACGCGGGCTTCGAGTTTATGCAAAAACTCGGCATTAAATACTTTTGCTGGCACGACGTGGATATAGTTCCCGAAGCGGATGACATCAAGGAAACCAACCGCCGCTTAGACGAAATTTCAGACTACATTCTCGTCAAAATGAAGGAGACGGGAATAAAGTGCCTTTGGGGTACGGCGAATATGTTCTCTAACCCCCGCTATATGAACGGCGCGGGCTCAACCAACAGCGCGGACGTCTATTGCTTTGCCGCAGCTCAGGTTAAAAAGGCGCTTGATATAACCGTAAAACTCGGCGGCAAGGGCTACGTTTTCTGGGGCGGAAGAGAGGGCTATGAAACCCTTTTAAACACCGACGTAAAGTTCGAGCAGGACAATATCGCACGGCTTATGAAAATGGCGGTAGAGTACGGCAGAAGCATAGGCTTTAAAGGCGACTTCTACATAGAGCCCAAACCCAAGGAGCCCATGAAGCACCAGTACGATTTCGACGCGGCGACGGCGATAGGCTTTTTAAGAAAGTACGGGCTTGACAAAGACTTCAAAATGAATATAGAGGCAAACCACGCAACGCTTGCAGGGCACACCTTTGAGCATGAGCTCCGTATTTCCGCAATCAACGGAATGCTCGGCAGTATCGACGCAAACCAGGGCGATTATCTTCTCGGTTGGGATACGGACGAATTCCCCTTCGACGTGTATTCCGCAACGATGTGTATGTACGAGGTTTTAAAAGCCGGCGGACTTACGGGCGGGTTTAACTTCGACGCAAAATGCCGCCGCCCTTCAAACACTTACGAAGATATGTTCGAGGCGTATATCCTCGGTATGGATACCTTTGCGCTCGGTCTTATCAATGCGGCAAAACTTATCGAGGACGGCAGGCTTGACGCCTTCAAAAAGGATAAGTACTCGTCCTTTGAAAGCGGAATAGGCGCAAAGATTTTAAGCGGTAAAACTACCCTTGCCGAGCTTTCGGCTTATGCCGAAAAATTAGGCAAACCCGAACTTCCGATAAGCGGAAAACAGGAACGGTTGGAAGCTATTGTCAACCAAATTCTTTTCAGTAAAAAATGAACAGTTATATTGCGATAGATTTGGGTACGAGCGGGGTTAAGCTGTTGCTAATCGAAGACAACGGGCACATTCTTGCAGAGCGTACCGAAAGTTACCCTATATATCATCCGCACCCCGAGTGGAGCGAGCAGAACCCCGAGGATTGGTGGAACGCAGTAAAAAGCGGACTTAAAAAATTGCTTGACGGTCACGACGGACACAGCGTAAAAGGTATTTCTTTTGCGGGTCAAATGCACGGACTTGTTGCAATGGATAAGGACGGAAATGTTATCCGCCCCTGTATTCTTTGGAACGACGGCAGAACGGAAAAGCAGACAAAATATCTTAACGAAAGGGTAGGACAGGAGAAGTTATCCGTCTTTACGGGCAACATCGCTTTCGCCGGTTTTACCGCGCCGAAGATACTTTGGCTTAAAGAAAACGAGCCTGAAAATTTCAAAAAAATTTCTAAAATTCTCTTGCCCAAAGACTACCTTGCATTTATGCTTTCGGGCGAATACTGCAGCGATTTTTCGGACGCAAGCGGTATGCTTTTGCTTGACGTAAAGAACAAGCGCTGGTCGGAAGAAATGTGCGGTATTTGCGGCATATATGGGGGGCAATTACCGAAATTGCACGAAAGTTACGAGGCAATCGGCAACATTTTACCCGCCCTTGCAAAGGAATTCGGACTGCCCGAAGACGTAAAGATTATTATCGGCGCAGGCGACAATGCGGCGGCTGCAATCGGCACGGGGACGGTAGGCAAAGGCAAGTGCAATATTTCCCTCGGCACGAGCGGAACGATATTCTTATCAAACGATAAATTTACCGTTGACGGCAAGAATGCTTTACACAGCTTTTGCCACGCGGACGGCGGATGGCACTTGATGGGCTGTATCCTTTCGGCGGCTTCCTGCCGTAAGTGGTGGCTTGAAGATATTTTAAATTCAACCGACTACGAGAAAGACGAATTAGACGTTGCGTCAGCCCAAACGGACGGATTAATATTCCTGCCCTATTTGTCGGGCGAAAGAAGCCCCCATAACGACGTGAAAGCAAAGGGCGCGTTTATAGGCTTGACTTCTACGACAACGCGTGCGCAAATGAGTAGAGCGGTAATGGAAGGCGTTGCGTTCGCTTTGCGCGACTGTCTTGAAGTTGCAAATTCGGGCGGTCTTAGCGTAACACAGGCTACTATTTGCGGGGGCGGTGCAAAGAGCAAGGTTTGGCGCGAGATTACGGCAAATATTTTGAACTTGCCTGTAAGCGTACCCAAGACCGAGCAGGGCCCCGCGTACGGTGCGGCTATACTTGCAATGGTGGGTTGCGGAGAGTACGAAGACGTGTCAACCGCAATAAATAAGCTCGTAGAGCTTAAAGCCGAAATAAAGCCCGAAAAGCAGGCGGCGGAACTTTACGACAAAAAGTATCAGCTGTTTAAAAAATTGTATCCTTTACTGAAAGATACTTTCAGCCAAATGTAAAAATTATTAACAAATCAAATGAACGGAGATTAAAAATGGACTTATTTAAAAAATGCGAAAATCAGGAAAGAATTAATCTACTTAAAGAAAAGGACATTTATCCCTATTTCCATATGTTGACTTCAAAGCAAGCCCCCGAAGTCAAAATGGAAGGCAAAGACATAATTATGATAGGCTCTAACAACTACCTGGGTTTGACTTCTCATCCCGAAGTTATCGAGGCGGGCGTAAAGGCCATTGAAAAATACGGTTCGGGCTGTTCGGGCAGCAGATTTTTAAACGGCACGTTGGACCTTCATCTTGAACTCGAAGCAAAGCTCGCTTCCTTTTTAAAGAAAGAGGAAGTCGTTACCTTCTCAACGGGCTTTCAGTCAAACCTCGGAATAATTTCGGGCATTTGCGGAAGAACGGACGTAATTTTGTGCGACAAGGAAAACCACGCAAGTATTTACGACGGCTGCCGTTTAAGTTTTGCAAAGATGCTCAGATATAACCATTCGGATATGGTAGACCTCGAAGAAAGGTTGAAATCCATCGACACTTCGGTTTCGGGTATACTGATAGTTACCGACGGCGTGTTCAGTATGGGCGGCGATATAGCAAAGCTCCCCGAAATTGTCGCGCTTGCAAAAAAATACGGCGCAAGGGTAATGGTAGACGACGCGCACGGCTTGGGCGTTCTCGGCGAACACGGCAGGGGCACTGCAGAATACTTCGGGCTTGAAGACGAAGTGGACATTTATATGGGCACTTTCTCAAAATCGCTTGCAAGCATCGGCGGATACATGGCGGCAAAAAGAGAAGTGTGCGAGTACGTCCGCCACAATTCCCGCCCGTTTATTTTCAGCGCAAGCATAACGCCCGCAAACGTTGCGTGTGCAATGAAGTCGCTTGAAATTTTAGAGCGCGAACCGCAAAGGGTAAAACGCCTTGCCGAAATAAGTAACTATATGCGCCAGAATTTAAAGCGCGACGGCGTGGATATTATCGATAGCACTACGCCCATTATCCCTATCTATACATACACCGATTTAAAAACTTTCACGGCGTGCAAACTTCTGTTTGACAGGGGAGTTTACGTAAATTCGGTAGTGTCGCCCGCGACCCCCGTCGGCAAGAGCTTACTTAGAACAAGCTATATGGCAACCCACACCGAAGAGCAGATGGATAAAGCCGCAACGCATATCAAAGCCGTGCTTAAAGAAATTGAAAACATTACCGAATAAATTTCAAGTAAAAGGCCCCCAAGGTTGCTTGGGGGCCTTTTATTCTAAATGAATAAAGTTGACAAATATTTTGTCAAAGTGCTATATTTAAAC
>JAIDQV010000135.1 GCA_029062045.1 Clostridia bacterium | reverse complement strand
TCCATCTTTTCGATTTTAACCATTCTTTCGATACGGGTGCGAATGGTCTTGAAGTTGGTCAGCGTACCGCCGAGCCAACGCGAGTTTACGTAGTACATACCGCAGCGCTCTGCCTCTTCCTTAACGGCGTCCTGAGCCTGCTTTTTGGTTCCGACGAATAGAATGGTTTTGCCCTGTTTTGCTTCTTCGCAAACGAACTTGTACGCTTCTTCAATCAAATCGACGGTGAGCTGTAAGTCGATGATATGAATGTCGTTACGTGCCGCATAGATGTACTTTGACATCTTGGGGTTCCACTTTCTTGTCTGGTGCCCGAAGTGTACGCCTGCTTCGAGCAGTTGTTTCATTGATATAACTGCCATAATTATTCCTCCGTTTAACCTCCTTAAAGGCGCGGCTTTTCGGTACTTAAAGCGGCATTAAAGATTTTACCGCCACGGGGTACCCGCCCTTTAAGTGTGAATTTACAGCCTTCACATTTTAGCAAATATTATTTTATTTGTAAAGCGGTTTTTTGCGGTTTTTGAAAAAGTTGACAACGCGGGCATATAAATTTATAATTTAACCGTTATGAAGTTTACTGACAAGGTAGTAATTGTTACGGGCGCGACAAGCGGAATAGGTCTTTCCACGGCTAAGCTGTTTTTAAAAAACGGCTGTAAAGTTTACGGCATTGCAAGAAAGCCCTATGCGGGAAACGACTTCCCCTGCTATTCCGCCTCCGTTTGCGACTACGAAGAAATTAAAAGAATTTTCAAAGAAGTTTGCGAACGCGAAGGGCGCATTGACATTCTTGTAAACAACGCGGGCATGGGAATTGCGGGAGCTATGGAAGAAGCCTCCGCCGAACGCATAGAGCAAATCGTGGGCGTAAACTTAACCGCGCCCTGCGTTTTAAGCGGCGCGATAATCCCCTATATGAATGAGGGCGCAAAGATTATAAACATATCTTCGGTGGGCGGAATAATGCCCCTCCCTTATCAAGCCATGTATTCGGCGACGAAAGCGGGCGTTGAGGTGTTTTCCCGCGCGCTTGCCAACGAAGTTAAGCCCCGCAAAATAAAGGTTTGCGCAGTACTGCCCGGCGATACTAAAACGGGCTTCACCGACGCAAGGGTTTGCGAGGGCGAGAACGAGCGGGCGAAGAAATCGGTTGCGAAAATGGCGCACGACGAAACGCACGGCAAAAGCCCCGAAAGCGTTGCAAAGGTTATATTGAAAATTGCCAAAAAGAAAAACCCGCCTTTGCGGGTTACGGTCGGCGGGTCGTATAAACTTTTAGTATTTTTACAGCGCATACTGCCCGTAAAACTTGTTAATTTCATAATCGGCAAAATGTATACTTAATAAAAAGGCGCGGGTCAAATCCCGCGCCTTTTTTAATTCTCTTCTCCGTCGTAGTCCTCGGCTTCTACTTCCTGTTGGTAGAACTCGAAAACCTCTTCCAAAAGTTTTTCGTCCTCGATGGGTTCCAAAACTTCTTCCTCTTCGTTCAAGCGGAAAATTACAACCTCGTCCTCGGCGATTTCCTCGTTGGGTTCAGCCGCAAGCAACAGGGTATATTTTTCACCTTTGTATTCGGTTACGTCCAAAAGTTTAAACTTTATAACTTTGCCGTCGTCGTCTACAAGTTCGATTACCTCTTCTTCAAGGTCAAGCTCTTCGTCTAATTCCTCGCTCATTGCGTTATTCTCCTTTTTTGATTTTATTCAGATAGCCGTCAAGAATATTTGCGGCGGCAAGCGCGTCAACGTAGTTTTTACGCTTTTCCCTGCGCATACCCTCGGAAATTAACACCTCGTGCGCCATCTGCGTTGTGAACCTCTCATCCTCGCACACTACGGGGATTGAAGTTTCCTCTTTCAACGCGTCGATGAAGCGGCGGGTCTTTTCGGTTTGCAACGCTTCCGTGCCGTCGAAGTTCACGGGCAAGCCGCAAACAATTACGGTTGCGCCCTTCTCCTTTGCGATTGCCGCTATTGCCGCAACGTCCTCTTTAAAGCCCTTGCGGAAATATGTGTGCGACGGCAGCGCGTAGGTGTTGAAGGGGTCGGAAATCGCAACGCCTATTCTTTTATCGCCTATATCGAAAGCGACGTACCTATCCATACCGAAATTATATCATAACGCGCAAAAAATTACAAGTATACACATAGGCAATTTTTTACATTCATAAATGCGCGCGGCGCGCGGCATACTGTTTGTAAGGCGTTATTTCTAACACGCCCCTACAAGGAGAGAAAGTGGAAAAGTTTATTTTAGGTCTTGCCATAGGTATGGCAGGGGGCGCGCTTGTCGTTGCCAACAACTGCAAACTTTTAAACCTCATCAAGAAAAATCAGGAAGACATTATGCAAAAAGCTGAATGTTATATCGATGAAAAACTTGAAGAGCTTGAAAGCGGTTCCAAGCAAAATAAAAAGCCCGCCAAATCTTCCAACTAAGAAAAAAGGGGAATTGCCGTAACTTACGGCAATTCCTTCTTTTTATTTATTTCATTAATAATGGAATTTGCTTTTTCTATAAACTTTTCCGCACCTTCAACATCAATAGGTATTAAATTATCATCGGTAATTTCTTTGCCTTCACAAATAAGTTGAAACTTTACCCAAAACGCAAGATATTTTAAACGAGTTTCTATCGTTCCTTTATTCTTCTTTAATTTTTCAACTAATCTGTTATATTTTTTACCGTTTTTACTCCAAAACTCAAACGCGGTTGCAACCCGCCTTGCCTCTTCTTCTTGCGTTATTCCGTTTTCACTCTGAATTATCCTCATTAATACCCTGTACATTCGTCCACCGTTTATTTCTATATTGCAACGATATCGGTGCATTTTTAGTTTAATGTTTCTTTATACTAATGTCAAGCTATTGTTCCAATATAAGTGCAAACAGTATGAATACACAGATAGAAAAACGCATAGGTCAAAATATAAAAGTTTTAAGAGAAAAGCAGAATATGACACAAGATTTGCTTGCGGCAAAACTTCAACTTGAAGGTTGCGACATTACAAGAAGTATAGTTGCAAAAATTGAAGTTGGTCAAAGACACATTTATATTGACGAAATAATTCTTTTAAAAAAGATTTTAAATACATCTTACGAAGATTTGTTAAAATAGTATAAAGCGGCGCGGTTCCAATG
>JAIDQV010000134.1 GCA_029062045.1 Clostridia bacterium | reverse complement strand
TTTGACTGCGAAGTGGTATGTACGCGCTTGCAGGATATAGGAAGAGAGTACGACGATAAATTTTCGCTTATACTTTGTAACCCGCCGTACGAAAAGGGCGGATTTGAAAACGAGGTTTACAAGCGGGCAATTTGCCGTAAAGAGATTACGCTTACTTTAAAAGAGATTGTTGAAGTTGCTTTCCGCAAATTGAAGTTCGGCGGCAGGCTTGCAATTATCAACCGCGCCGACAGGGCGGCTGAGCTAATCTATCTTTTGAAAGCGCGCGGGCTCGAACCCAAGAGGATTCAGTTTGTAGCGGGCACGCCGGGCGCAAAGCCTTACCTTGTAATGGCGGAGGCGGTCAAGGGTGGTAAAGAGGGCGTTGAGATTTTGCCCGTTCTCATAAACGATAAAAATTAAAAAGGTGATAAAATGACTGATATTGAGCTTATTGAAAAACTGTGTAATTGCCGCGGGGCTTCGGGCTTCGAGGACGAGGTTTTGGAAGTTGCAAAAGAATATCTTAAAGGCATCGCAGACTTTGAAGAAGACAGCATGCGCAACCTCTATATTTACCCCAAATACAACAAGGGGAACAGGCCCTATATTTTGCTTGACGCGCACTCTGACGAGGTGGGCTTTATGGTGCAGGCAATCAAGCCCGACGGCACGCTAAGATTCATCCCTATAGGCGGTTGGAACGAGAAATGCTTACCCTCTTCAAAAGTGCAAATATACGCGAAAACGGCACATATATCGGGGGTAATCGCGGCAGGGTCGCCTCATTTGATGACTGCCGAGCAGAAAAACGCACCCGTAAGCTACGATAATTTAGTAATCGATATAGGCGCAACAAGCGCGGAAGAAGTGGTTTCTTTCGGCGTGGAAATAGGTCAGCCCGTAGTGCCTTTAACGCCCTTTGTTTATGACGAAAAACACGGCGTTTTGCACGGCAAAGCATTCGATGACAGAATGGGCGTTGCGGCGCTTTTAAAGTGTATAAAGGACTTGCAAAAATGCGCTTTGCCGCAGGACGTTGTCGGTGTAATTTCTTCACAGGAAGAGGTCGGCGAGCGCGGTATTACAGCCGCTATGCACAGGTTAAAACCTTCCGCGGCAATATGTTTCGAGGGCTGCCCCGCCGACGATACCAGCGCGCCTTCATATATGATACAGGACGCGTTGAAGGGCGGAGTGATGCTCAGGCATATGGACGCAACCGTAATTTGTACGCCCCGCTTCACGGCGTTTGCAAGAGAGGTTGCGAAGAAACAAAACATTAAAGTACAAATGGCGGTAAGGCGCGGCGGCGGCAATAACGGCGCGTACATTATCTCGGCAAACGGCGGCACGCCCGTAATTGTTGCGGGTATTCCGGTAAGATACATTCATACGTTCAACTGCATAGCAACAAAAGCCGACTTCGACAGCGTTGTCGCTTTGGGTGAAGAGCTTTGCAAGGCTTTGACGCCCGAAGTGGTAAAAGGGTTTTAAATGCAAAAAGTCAAGAAAGGCATGATAAAGCGGTTTGTTAAATACTACCGCCCCCATAGAAAGCTGTTTGCAATCGATATGATGTGCGCGTTTATAATTTCGGTTTTTAACCTTGTTTATCCGTACATCACCAAAGAGATTATAAACAACTACGTTCCAAATAAGTTGCTCTATTTGCTTCTTGCGGGCGCGGGGCTGCTTCTTGGGCTTTACATAATAAAAGCGGGCTTAAACTACTTTTTGCAGTATTGGGGGCACGTCGTCGGCGTACGTATGCAAGCCGATATGCGCAAAGAGCTATTCAGCCACCTTCAAAAACTGCCCTTTTCTTACTTTGACAACAACAAGACGGGCGTAATAATGAGCCGTATGACCAACGACTTGTTTGAAATATCCGAGCTTGCCCATCACGGCCCCGAGGACGTTTTTCTATCCATTGTAACTTTGGTTGGCGCGTTTATAATGCTTTGTCTTATAAACGTTTACCTTGCGCTTATCGTCTTTGCCGTAATACCCTTCGGTGTGGTAATTTCCGTTATTTTAAGGCGGAGAATGAAGAAGGCTTTCGCGCAGGTGCGCGTAGTACAGGGCGAAATTAACGCCGATATAGAAAGCGCGGTGTCGGGAATGCGCGTTTCGCGCGCGTACAGTGCGCAGGAACACGAAAGCGGAAAGTTCGGGGACGGCAATCAAAGATTTGTCAAAGCCAAGTGCAGACAGTACAAGGTTATGGGCGAATTTCATTCGTCTATGAACTTCTTTATGGACTTTTTGTACTTTGCGGTGCTTTTGTCGGGCGGGTTGTTCTTCTATTACGATATAATCGACGTGGGCGAATTTACCGCCTTCGTGCTGTATATAACTACTTTAATTACGCCTATACGCACGCTTATCAACATTTTCGAGCAAATTCAAGAGGGAATGACGGGCTTTAAGCGGTTTTGCGAGATTATGGACGTTCCGACCGAAGAGGAAAGCCCAGACGCTATTTGCCCCGAAAAACTTGCCGGCGAGATAGAATTCGACAACGTTACTTTCGGATATCATCAGGACGGCGGCGAAAAGAATGTTATTTCAAACTTTTCAATGAAAATCCCCGCAGGCAAGACCATTGCTTTGGTAGGGCCTTCGGGCGGGGGTAAAACCACGATTTGCCATCTTATTCCGCGTTTTTACGAGGTAGACGGGGGAAAAATTACCGTCGACGGCTACGATA
>JAIDQV010000133.1 GCA_029062045.1 Clostridia bacterium | reverse complement strand
ATGAACGTAAAATTAAATGACAATGTATTAGTTATCTCCGGCAAGTATGCGGGAAAGACGGGCAAGGTAATTGCAACATCACCTAAAAGCGGTACTGTTACCGTTGACGGTGTGAACATTCACAAAAAAGCAAAGAAGGCAAGAAAGGCGAACGAAGTTTCCCAGATTGCGGAAATCCCCGCTCCCCTTGACGTATCTAACGTTATGGTTCTTTGCGGCGCTTGCGATAAGGCGGTAAGAGTTAAACACAGTATCGTCGACGGCAAGAAGGTAAGGGTATGCCCCAAGTGCGGCGCAACGCTTGACAGCGCTTACGCAGGCAAGGCAGGCAAGACGGTTAAGAAGGAAGAGCCTAAGAAGCGTGTAAGAAAACGTGCTCAAAAGGCAGAAGCTGAGACCGTAGCACCCGAAAATACGGAAGACAAGGCTGAATAAGGAGGGTGAACATGGCTACTAAGAAAGCAGTTAAAAACGATAAAGTTTATAATTCAAGAATGCTTGAAAGCTACGTAAAGGAAGTTTGTCCCGCCCTCAAGGAAAAGTTCGGCTATAAGAACCCTATGCAAATTCCCAAGCTCGAAAAAATTATTTTAAGCTCGGGCTTAGGCGATATTAAGGACAACGCGAAATCCATACAGATTGCTCAGAACGAAATGAAACTCATTTCCGGTCAGCAGCCCGTTGTTTGCAAGGCTAAAAAGTCAGTCGCAAACTTCAAGGTTCGTGAAGGTATGCCTATCGGACTTAAAGTTACCCTTCGCGGAAAGATGATGTACGACTTCTTCGATAAGTTCGTTTCCATCGCTCTTCCCCGCGTGCGCGACTTCCGCGGCGTTCCCACGGACAGCTTCGACGGCAAGGGCAATTATTGTATGGGTATAAAAGAACAGCTTATCTTCCCCGAAATCCAGTACGACCAGGTTGAGAAGATAAGAGGTATGGACATCTGTTTCGTAACTACCGCTAAAACGGATGAAGAAGCGAGAGAGCTTTTGAGGGCGTTCGGAATGCCCTTCAAGAAGTAAGGAGTGAATTATGGCAAAGAAAGCGATGATAAATAAACAGCAGAAACCTGCTAAATACTCTACGAGAGCTTATACCAGATGCTCAATCTGCGGCAGACCCCACGCGGTGTTGCGCAAGTACGGTGTATGCCGTATTTGTTTCAGGAACCTCGCTTATAAGGGACAAATTCCCGGCGTGAAGAAATCGAGCTGGTAAGAGGAGGAAAAATAGAAATGACAGACCCTATTGCAGATATGCTCACCCGCGTCAGGAATGCGCTGGCGGCAAATAAGGAAACGGTAGAAGTTCCTTCATCAAATATGAAAAAGGCTATAGCCGACATTCTTTTAAAGGAAGGCTACGTATCTAACGTAGAATTCAAAGAGGACGGCTATAACGGCAAACTTGTAATAACCTTGAAATATATCGGAAAGCACAAACCCGTAATCAACAGTCTTAAAAGGGTTTCCCGTCCCGGACTTCGCGTTTACTCGGACGTAGAAACTATGCCCAAAGTTATGGACGGACTTGGTATTGCGATTCTTTCCACGAACAAGGGAATATTGACGGATAAGCAGGCAAAGGCGGCTAACGTTGGCGGCGAAGTGCTTTGCTATATCTGGTAAGGAGGTAATTTTAATATGTCAAGAATAGGTAAATTACCCGTAGCCTTGCCCGCAGGCGTAACCGTTACGTTTGAAAACGGTTTACTTACCGTAAAGGGCGCAAAAGGCACGCTTACGCAAACTATCGTAGGCGACATCAACATAAAAGTAGAAGGCGCCGAGGCTATCGTCGAAAAGACGTCAGATGCCGTAGGCACCAACGCGAAACACGGTTTGTACCGCGCACTTTTGCACAATATGGTTGTCGGCGTAACCCAGGGTTATACAAAGACCTTGAAGGTAAACGGCGTCGGCTGGAAGGTTGCAAAGCAGGGCAACAAGCTCGTTATGAACGTGGGCTATTCTCACCCCATCGAATTCGTTGAACCCGCAGGCGTAACTCTCGCTTGCCCCACCCCCAACGAAATCACGGTTACCGGCATCGATAAAGTCCTTGTAGGACAGACGGCTGCCGATATCCGCACCATAAGAATTCCCGAACCCTACCACGGTTACGGCATTGCGTACAGCGATGAAGTTATCGAGAGGAAGGAAGGTAAGACGGGAGGCAAGGGCAAGAAGTAAGTTTGTGTTGCCATCTATCGCAAAATACATCGTCAAGCTCCGCTTTTCTCGGGTCACGTACTTCTGTGTACGCTCCCCTCGAAAATGCTCGCTTTCCTTGTCTTTTGCGCAGCTGACAACCCAAGAGTTGCTTGACAGCTTGAAAGTTGTTGGCGATTGGCACCCAATACGAGTCCCCTGAAAGGGGCTTGCTCGAAGGAGATATTATGATTAATAAAATCGATAAAAACGAGGAACGTTTGAGAAGGCACGCACGCGTGCGCAAAAAGATAAGCGGCACAAAGGAATGTCCCCGCCTCAGCGTTTACCGCAGTTTAAATCACATCTACGTTCAGATAATTGACGACGTGAAGGGCGTAACCCTTTGCTCGGCGTCGACTATGGAAAAGGACGTAAAGGCAAAGATAAGCAATATGACCAAAACCGACGCAGCCAAGGAAGTAGGCAAAGCGGTAGCCGCAAAAGCTAAAAAGCTCAAAATCAAAAACGTTGTTTTCGATAGGGGCGGTTACATCTACACGGGACGCGTTCAGGCGGTAGCAGACGGCGCAAGGGAAGCCGGACTCAATTTCTAAGGAGCTTATTATGGAAGAAAAGAAAGAAAGACCTGCAAGAAGAAATACTGACTTTAAAAGGCAGGAAGACGACGGCTTAATCAAAAAGCTCATTCAGGTAAACCGTGTAACCAAGACCGTTAAAGGCGGTAGAAATATGCGCTTTGCGGCTCTCGTAGTCGTTGGCGACGGCAAGGGTTCGGTAGGTTACGGTATGGGCAAATCCAAGGAAGTTCCCGAGGCTATCGAAAAGGCTAACGCTCAGGCTAAGAAGAATATGAGAAAGGTTGCCCTTCAAGGCACTTCCATTCCCCACGGCGTTCTCGGCGTGTTCGGAAGGGGCTCAGTTCTTATGATGCCCGCCGCAGAAGGTACCGGCGTTATCGCAGGCGGCCCTGTTCGTGCGGTTATGGAAGCCGCAGGCGTTAAGGACGTAAGAACCAAATCCCACGGCACTTCCAACCCCATCAACTGCGTAAAGGCGGCTGTTTGCGGACTTTACGATTTGAAGTCCCCCGAAGAGATTGCCGCAGCCCGCGGTAAGTCCGTAGAGGAAATTTTGGGCTAAGGAGTAAATTATGGTAAAAGTAACTTTAATTAGAAGTTTGAACGGTCAGGTTGAATCCGTAAAGGCAACCGTTGCCGCTCTCGGACTTAAAAAAATCCGTCAGTCTAAAACCTTGGAAGAAACCCCCGCAAATCTGGGTCAGATTAACAAGGTAGCACACCTTGTTAAAGTCGAAAAGGTTTAAGGAGTAACAATGAGAATAGATACTTTATCGCCCGCAGAGGGCGCAAGAAAGGAATC
>JAIDQV010000132.1 GCA_029062045.1 Clostridia bacterium | reverse complement strand
AACGGGTACTTCGTCAATTCTAAAAGATTCAAACCCGAAAGTCGATATTCCAAAGCCCATATTTCTTAAAAGAAGCTGTTTTTCTTCTAAAAAACGTGCTTCAGCAGGATTTGCAGTAAAAATGTACGGCACAAGCAACGTTTGTCTAGCAATTTCCCTCTTAGCAAGTTTTTCACGAAGCCTGTCGTAAATCAGCCTTTCGTGAGCTGCGTGTTGGTCTATCATATAGACGGTATCAGCAACTTCATATATTAAATAGGTATTAAACAGATTTCCTTTATATTTGCACGAAGCATACTCAATTTTCTGCTGTTCCTGCAACTTTTTATTGAATATACGGCTTTCAACCTCATAAGCCGCAAGATTTCCGTCAAGGCTCGGCGGCATTGTGTCGTCGGTAACGCACATCGTACTTATTCTTTGTTTAGGCATAATTTCCGAAAGCGGCACATCCTTAAACGGGTCAAAATAGCTGACTTGATGGTTATCGGTTTTTGATGTACCGTCATTAGAAGGCAAATCAGACAATTCAATACCCGCCGCTTTCATATCTTCTGTAACAGCGCTTGATTTGTCGTATTTTTGCAAAATCTGAGCTAAATCCGAACTTGACGCATCGCTTGAAGGTTCTTTATAAACCTTATTTGCGCCATCTTTGCCATCGATTTTAGACTGAATTTCCGGTAAGCGCGTTTCATTCAAAACAAAATCAGCCGCCCGCGCCGTGCCGTCAAGCACTGATGAAACTACGGAATAAACAGTTCCAAAGATAAACTTATTATCGATAAACCGAACGTCAGCCTTGCTCGGATGCACGTTGATGTCAACAATATCTGACGGCACGTCCACATTTAGCACGTAAAAAGGAAACTGCCTCTTCATCATATAACTTGCATAGGCTTGGTTAATTGCCGTTGCAATAGTATTGTTGACGATATATCTTCCGTTTAAAAATACGCTTTGATATGTTTTATTAGGTTTGAAAAAATTCTGGTTACCGATAAACCCGCGTATAACTACGCCGTTCTTTTCGGCGTTGATTTTAAAGCACTGCGACAGAACTTTAGCCCCGTAAACCTGCGCCACTGCCTCGTCAAGGCCGCCGCCGAAAGACTGCAAAGTAAGTTTACCATCAACGTAATACTTAAACGAAACGGCGGGTTTACTTAAAATATAGCGAGTAATAAAGTTAGTAACATCTACTTCTTCTTTCTTGTCGTCTTTCAAAAATTTGGCACGCACCGGCGTATTGAAAAACAGGTTATTTACAGTAATTACAGTCCCTTTTTCTAATGCGGCAGGTAAAATTTCACCTATCTTACCGCCGTCGCAAGAAATTTTAAACGCAGAATTGCCAGAAGTTACGGACACAATTTCAACTTTGGCAACCGAAGAAATGCTTGCAAGCGCTTCACCCCTAAATCCCAAAGTTAAAATATTATCCAAGTCCTCTACTTTTGCAATTTTACTGGTTGCATGCGGAAGAAAAGCCGCTTTCAAATCGTCGCGTTCTATACCGGAACCGTTGTCAACGACTTTTATAAGTTGCTTACCGCCTTTTTCAATATAAATTTCAATATCGGTAGCACCCGCATCAAGGCTGTTCTCAACAAGCTCTTTTACTGCTGAATAAGGTCTGTCAACGACTTCACCCGCCGCAATACGGTTATATACCGTTTGACTTAAAACATTAATTTTACTCATCTTCTCACCTTTTCAACCAGGTCACCTACAAGCATAAACGCTTGCATAGGCGAAAGATTGTTCATGTCAACTTCCTTCAAAATCTTTTTGACCTCTGAAGGCTCTTCAACCGTGTCTTCAACCTCTTCGACGCGCTTTCTTTCGCCGCTTTCAACAACCTTTAAAATCTGCTTCGCCCTGTCGGTAACATTTGCAGGAACACCAGCAAGAGAGGCGACCTCTATACCAAAACTGCGGTTTGCTCCGCCGCGCATAATTTTGCGCAAGAACACCACGCTTCCGTTAATTTCTTTTACGGCTATTTTATAATTCTTGATACCTTCAATTGAATTTTCAAGCTCTGTCAGCTCGTGATAATGCGTTGCAAACATTGTGTGCGCACCGATATTCTCAGTCAGGTATTCAATTACCGCCCAAGCAATACTGAGACCGTCGTAAGTTGAGGTCCCCCTGCCCACTTCGTCCAAAATCAATAAGCTGTTTTTAGTTGCATTTTGAATTATAGATGCAACTTCTATCATCTCGACCATAAACGTGCTTTGGTCGGAAATGAGGTTGTCACTGGCACCTACACGAGTAAAAACCCTGTCAGTAAGTGGAATTTGAGCCGATTTCGCCGGCACAAAGCAACCAAGGTGTGCCATTATTGCGATTATCGCCGTTTGCCGCATGTATGTACTTTTGCCGGCCATATTCGGACCGGTTATAATCATTGTTCTGTTTTCGCCGTTGTCCAAAAGTACATCGTTTGGAATAAACTTGTCCTTTGAAATTACTTCAACAACAGGGTGCCTTCCCTCTTTGATAATTAGCGGCTTACTGCTTTCAACTATCTGAGGACGAACGTATTTATTGATTTTTGCAACTTCCGCGAAAGAAACCAGCAAATCCAAAAGCGCAATCGCTGCGGAAATACTTTTAATTTTTTCAATATATTCTAAAAGAACGGACTTAATCTGTTCGTAAAGCTCAATTTCAAGTTTAGAAACGAGCTCTCCGCAAGTAAGAATTTTAGATTCCAGTTCTTTCAGCTCGTCGGTTGTAAATCTTTCAGCATTGGCAAGAGTTTGCCTACGCTGATAGTTCAAAGGTACCTTATCAATCATCGACTTGGTAACTTCGATGTAATAACCGAAAACACGGTTATAATTAATTCTTAAATTCTTTATGCCCGTTGCTTCGCGCTCTCTCAGTTCCATTTGTCCGACTAAACTTGAACCGTTTTCAACAATATTTCTGAGTTCGTCAAGACGCGCGTTATATCCCTTTTTGATATACTTATACTCTTTCGAATTGGTTGGCGGAGTATCGTCAATAGCGCTATCCAAAAGATTTGCAATAGCCGAAAGGTCGATAAGTTCGTCCGCGATGTACTTTAAAATTTTAGAATTGAAGCCCGTCAAACAAAATTTGACATTTGGTATTACGGACAATGAACTCGCAAGTGCAAGGCAATCTTTGGGCATTACTGTTCCGTTTGCGATTTTACCCGAAATTCTTTCAATATCCTTGATTTCTTTGAGTAAATCAACAAGTCCGAGCCTTGCAACGGAAGCATCATACAGCTCTTGTACGCCGTCAAGACGATAGTCTATTTCATCCTTTTCACAGAAGGGATACAGTATGCTGTTGTTCAAAAACCTTGCGCCCATAGGGGTTTTTGTTTTATCTAAAATCCATAAAAGCGAGCCGTACTTACCGCCGTCATTCAAGGTTTTTACTATTTCAAGGTTTCTTAAAGCAGTCGGGTCAAGCTGCATATACTTTTCACCCAGAACGTACTTCACGCCGGTTACATTTTTAAGTGCGTGCTTCTGAGTATCCTTTAAATACTCGATAAGCGCACCGGTTGCCGATATTGCGCTCTTTTTACCCGAAATAGAATATGCCGAAAGAGTTTTGGCGTTGAACTGCTCTAAAAGCGTTCTTTCAGCCGCCGAATAGCCGAAAGCCCAAGCAGGATAACTTGAAAAACGGGGAATTACACCCCTTGCAATTTCAGGTAAATCCTTGACAGCAAACAACATATCGTCGTTTGCAATTATTTCCTTAACGTCAAGAACAGTCATCTGTGCAACACATTTCTTTACGCAATCGGTGCCGTAAAACTCTGTTGCAGACAATTCACCCGTAGTAATATCCGCCCAAGCAATTGCGGCAGTATTCCCATCTTTATATGCACAGCATATAAAATTGTTAGTCTTTTCGTTCAGACTATCACTTGAAAGTGTTCCCGCAGTAACAACGCGCACAACGTCGCGGGCAACCATTCCCTTTGCCTCGGAAGCGTCTTCAAGCTGCTCACAGATGGCAACCTTTTCACCACTTTGAACAAGCTTGGTTATGTACGAATCTACAGCGTGATGAGGCACGCCGCACATGGGCGCACGTTTTTCAAGCCCGCAATCTCTGCCCGTAAGCGTTAAATCTAGAATTTCGGAAGCCTTTACCGCATCATCGAAAAACATCTCGTAAAAGTCGCCAAGTCTGTAAAATATTAAGCAGTCGGGATACTTTTCCTTTATGGTAAAGTAGTGCTGCATCATCTTTGAAAGTGCCATAAATTATCCTTTGTATTTAAATCTTTTCGCCGTAAAGGGAAATTCCGTTGGCATCCGTTATTTTAAGGTTTACAAATTCGCCTATGGGGTTATTTTTACTTGAAAAATAGGCCATTCTGCCGTATTCGTCTCTGCCTTGATAAAGTCCTTTTTTATTGTCAAAATCTTCGCAAAGAATTTCAACCGTTTTGCCCACGTACTGAGCTGACTGGCTACGGGTTTGCGCGTTTACAAGCTCAATAAGCCGCATAATGCGCGCTTTTGACACTTCTTCCGGTATCTGTCCGTCCATTTTTGCGGCAACCGTGCCCTCCCTTTTTGAATAAACGTATGTAAACGCCGAAGAATAACCCACCTTTTCTACAAGGCGCAAAGTATCCTCAAAATCCTCGTCCGTTTCATTAGGAAAGCCGACGATAAGATCGGTAGTAAGTGTGCAATCAGGAACGTATTTTTTTAATATTTCCACCTTTTTCAAGTAGTCTTCTACGGTATATTTTCTGTTCATAGCCTTTAAAACGACGTTCGAGCCGCTCTGCACGGGCAAATGAACAGAATTGCAAATTTTGGGATTTTCAGCAATAACTTTTGCAAGCTCTTCCGAAAAATCCTTGGGATGGCTGGTCATGAACCGAAGTCTGAATTTTCCCTCAATGGTGGCAACCCGTCTTAAAAGTTCAGGGAAAGAAATGTCATCCGTGCCGTTGGCGTAGGAATTGACGTTTTGCCCCAACAAAGTAATTTCTTTATATCCTTTGGATATAAGCTCTTCCGCTTCTTTAATTATGTTTTCCGAACGTCGGCTTCTTTCCCTACCGCGAACGTACGGAACAATACAGTAGCTGCAAAAGTTATTGCAACCGTATGTAATATTTATCCATGCGTTAGGATAGCTTGTCCGAAGCGGTTTTTCGTCTTCGCAAATCGCCCCTTCACTTTCCTCAACTTCTATAACGGCTTTCTTCTGTTTCTGTTTTTTCAAAATTAACTCTTTCAGCTTATTGAGGTTATGCGTTCCGAAAATTATATCAACGTAAGGAAACTTTTCGTGAAGAGTATCGGCTTTACCTATTTGTTGGGTAAGACAACCGCCAACTGCGATAATCATATCCTTCTTGCTTCGTTTCAGCTTTTTAAGCATGCCGATATTGCCGAAAGCGTGATTTTCTGCGTTTTCCCTTATGCAACAGGTGTTGAAAACAGCAATATCAGCGTCTTCAATATTTTCACAGCTTTCATAGCCCATTTCCGATAAAATTCCTGCTATCTTCTCGGATTCATGTACGTTCATCTGGCAACCGTACGTTGTTATGTGGTAAAACTTTGTCATATATAAACTAATTATATAATTTTTAAGGAAATTTTTCA
>JAIDQV010000131.1 GCA_029062045.1 Clostridia bacterium | reverse complement strand
TCGGGCTTGGGCAAAACCTCCGGTAAAGGTCACAAGGGTCAGTGGGCTCGTTCGGGCGGCGGCGTTCGTCCCGGCTTCGAAGGCGGTCAGATGCCCCTTGCAAGAAGAATTCCCAAACGCGGTTTCCACAACAAGTGGGCTACCGAATATACCATTATCAATTTAAGCCAGCTTGCTAACGTACCCGCAGGTACGGTAGTCGATTTCGGCTACGTAAGACTTAACGGACTTGCAAAGGAAGTTAAGAATTCTGCTGGGCTTAAAGTGCTTGGCACGGGCGAAGTAAAGGTTGCCCTCACCATAAAGGCGGCTAAGTTCTCGGCTTCCGCAAAAGAAGCTATCGAAAAGGCCGGCGGCACTTGCGAAGTGGTTGAGTAAAAATTTTTGAACACCCCCGCGGGCAAGCCCGCGTAAGGAGTTAAAATGTTTGAAACAATAAAAAATTGTTTTAAGGTCAAGGAAATAAGAAAGAAGATTTGGATAACTCTTGCTCTTCTTATCGTTTTCCGTATCGGCTGTTATATACCTGTACCCGGAATTGACCCCGAATCATTTACAACGGCAATCAAGGATAACGCTTTTCTTAATATAATGTCGTCTATTACCGGCGGCTCGCTTGGTAACGCAACGCTTTTTGCGCTGGGTATCAGCCCTTATATTAACGCGTCGATTATCATTCAGCTTTTGACCGTCGGCATCCCCGCTTTGGAAAGACTTTCAAAACAGGGCGAAGAGGGCAGGAAGAAGATTGCACAGATAACCCGTTACGTAACTATCGCGCTTGCGGTTGCGCAGGCTGTCGGTATTATCGTAAACTTCGGTTTGACGACAAGTTCTTCGGGCGATATCGCTATTAACCTTGCAGTCTTCGGCAGCATCCCCGGCGGCATAAGCGCAACGGGCGCTAAATGGGTAGCGGGAATTTTCCTCACCGTAGTCTACACGGCGGGCGCAATGCTCGTTATGTGGATAGGTGAAAGAATTACCGAGTACGGCGTTTCCAACGGTATATCGCTTATAATCTTCGTAGGTATCATTTCAACCGCAGGTTTGACGATAATTCAAAACCTCATCGAAGGCTTCAACGGTGAAACGGACAGGTTCTGGGAACTTTTGGGCTTCATCGGTTTGACTATCGTAGAGTTTGCAGCTATCGTTACGGTTGACTTATCCGAAAGAAAGATACCCGTTCAGTACGCTAAACAGGTCAAGGGCAGGAAGATGTACGGCGGACAGTCGTCCGTTATACCTATGCGAATTTCGGGTTCGGGCGTTATGCCTTTAATCTTCGCGTTCGCGCTTATTTCTTTCCCCCAGATGATAATAAGCCTTTTCTGGCCCAGCAGCAATGCTAACACCAACATCCAGATTTGGTTCTCGGGTTCGGGCGCTTGGTACGGACAGCTTATCTATATGATAGTTCTGTGCCTTTTAATCTTCGCATTCGCGTTCTTCTACGCTTCGATGCAGTTCAACCCCGAAGACGTTTCCAAGACCATTCAGCAGAACGGCGGCTTTATTCAGGGTATCCGTCCCGGCAAACCCACCGCAGACTATTTGAAGAGAATTTCCAACAGAATTACTCTGTTCGGCGCAATTTACCTTTCGCTCGTTGCGTTCATTCCTTCGATACTCTCAATGGTGCTTTCGGGACTCGGTATGAGCAATTTATCCCTTCTGTCCGTGTTCTCGACAACGGGTATTCTAATCGTCGTATCGGTTGCGCTCGAACTTCAAAAGCAGTTAGAGTCGCAACTCATGATGAAAAACTACAAGGGATTCTTGAAGTAAGAGGTTAAGCGGAACGCTTATGAATATTATTCTTCTCGGTGCGCCCGGTGCGGGCAAAGGCACCCAGGCAAGCAAAATCAAGCAAAAGTATAATCTTCTGCACATATCCACGGGCGATATATTCCGCGCCAACATCAAGGGCGGTACGGAGATAGGCAAACTTGCCAAATCCTATATCGACGCGGGCGTACTCGTTCCCGACGAAGTTACTTGCGACATCGTAAAGGACAGACTCACTTGGGACGACGTAAAGCAGGGCTATATGCTTGACGGTTTCCCCCGCAATCTCTTTCAAGCGAAGGAACTCGATAAGTTCGCAAAAATAGATTTATGCTTGAACATCGAAGTTGACGAAAGTCTTTTGATGGACAGAATTTGCGGAAGACGCGTTTGTGCTTGCGGCGAAAGCTATCACATAAACACTTTGAACGGTTCAACGACTTGCGCAAAATGCGGCAAGGAATTGTATCAGCGCGCGGACGACAACCCCGAAACGGTTAAATCCCGCCTCGATACCTACAACACCCAGACCGCGCCCCTCATCGATTATTACAAATCGCAGGGCAAGCTCGTATCCGTAACGAGCGGTGAAGGCAGCCCCGACGACGTGTTCGCGGAAATCTGCAAAATTTTAGGCTAAAACGCATATATGCGTCGCAATACGGCGTTGCGTTGCGGCAACCCTCAGTCATTTACGCATAGTAAACTCCTTCGGGTTTTCCTCACGCGCCTTGTCTTGCTCGCATCTTTGCATTTTAAAATTGGCTGTAACTATGGTAACCGTTAAAAACGAAAAAGAAATCGAATACATGCGCGAAAGCTGCCGTATAGTCAAAGAAACACTTGACTTTGTCGGCAAAAACATTCGCGCGGGAATGACCACGAAGGACGTGGACGACCTCGTCTACAAATATATAATTTCGTGCGGGGCGTATCCCTCGGAGTTAGGCTACGAAGGTTATCCCGCAAGTTCGTGCGTATCCGTAAACGAAGTTGTCGTACACGGTATCCCCGGCGACAGAGTTATTCTTGACGGCGACATAGTAAGCGTTGACATCACTGCCGAAAAGAACGGTTTCCACGGCGACGCCGCAAGGACCTTTCTTATAGGCAACGTATCGGAAGAAAAGAGGAAACTCGTCAAAGTAACAGAAGAGTGCTTTTTCAAAGCTATCGAAGAGTTACGGGCGGGGACGCCTCTATACGATATCGGTTATGCCGTTCAGACCCACGCCGAAAGCCACGGCTACGGCGTAGTGCGCGCTCTTACCGGGCACGGTATAGGCAAAAGCATGCACGAAGACCCTTCCGTTCCCAACTACGGAAGAAAGGGCACGGGTATGCGGCTTAGAGCGGGAATGACCATATGTATCGAACCCATGATAACCATGGGTACTTACAAAGTTTATCAGGACAGAAACGACGGTTGGACCATAACGACGGCGGACGGCAAGCCCGCAGCGCACTATGAAAACACCGTGCTTATCACCGAAAACGGAGTAGAAATTTTAACGCTATGAAAGTAACTTCCCCTGCCGTGGGCGGCATAGTCATAAGCAAACAAGGCAGAGACAAAGGCAGATATTATTTAATCGTCGGGATAGAGGCGGGCGGATTAATCGCCGTAACCGACGGAAACTTCAAAAAACTTGCAACCCCCAAAAAGAAGAATATAAAGCATTTGCATCTTCTTCCCGACAAGGCGGAAAGCATTGCTTTGAAAATTATAGAGGGCAAACAGGTTTTCGACACGGAAGTTTACTCTGCACTTAAAAACTACAATTACCCTAAACCCGACGGGGAGGCTCTCGACGGGAACGAAAACAAGCAAGCGTAACACGCGCTTATAAGGAGATAATTATGAAAGTAAGACCTTCGGTAAAACCTATGTGCGACAAGTGCAAGGTTATTAAAAGAAACGGCAAAGTTATGGTTATTTGTTCCAAGAACAAGTCCCACAAACAGCGTCAGGGTTAATAGGAGTAATAATGTCAAAGGACGACGTTATAGAGACGGAAGGCAAGGTAATAGAGTGCCTGCCTAACGCAAATTTCAAGGTTAAACTTACGAACGGGCACGTCATCACGGCGTACATTTCGGGTAAACTCCGCCTGAACTATATAAGAATTATAGAAGGCGACAACGTAAAGCTGGAAATCAGTCCGTATGATTTGACCAAGGGGCGCATTACGTGGCGTTCAAAAAATTAAGTTAAAACGCATATAAGCGTCGCATAACATTGTTGCGCTGTGGCAACCCTCAGTCATTTACGGGTTAGTAAACTCCTTCGGGTTATCCTCGCGCGCCTCGTTCTGCTTGCTTCTCTGTGTTTTAGAAAGGTAGGTACCGTAGATTTTGCAACAAATTCTTTGCGCAAAGTGCCCCGAAATTATTGCAAAATTATAAAATTTATGGTATAATACCAACGCTTTTCGCCTTTTTGAGGCAAAGAAAACAATCCCGGTTAAATTCTCCGCTCGCATTCCAAAGTAAGAAGCGGAGATTTAGTGCGGTTTATATACATTTACAAAATAATTTAAA
>JAIDQV010000130.1 GCA_029062045.1 Clostridia bacterium | reverse complement strand
GCGTTTGCGCCGCGGGCTTTTATTTTATATTTAACTGAATTGGGTGAAGGTTATGTTTGCCGTAACAGCAACGGTTTCCTGCCCGCGCTGAACGGTAATAATAACCGTATTACCCTGACGGGCGGCAAGAAGCGTGTCGTTCAAGTGATAAAGACGGGTTACGTCCATATCAGCCACAACGGTTGCGCCGTCGGTAATTTTGATATGAGTAATTAAATCACCCGCTTTCAAGCCGTAGCTATCTCTTATAACGCTTACCTTTTCATTGATAACAAGACGGTTGTTTTCGGAATCCCAAGTAGACGCGCTTGCGGTTGACTTTACCTGTATTTTGCTTTGCGAACCGATGCTGTCCATTTCGGCTTTGCTGAAATCGCTTTCAACGACGAAGTGCGCACGGTCGAATTTTGTGTTGCGGGAATTGCTTTTCTCATAGCTTTCCCTCATAAGCGGATAAAGTCTTTTTACCGCGCTTGCGGGAATTGCGTAACCCATTCCTTCAACGCCGTCTTCGTCGGTTTTAGAATTTATAACGCCTACAATTTCGCCCTTGCTGTTGAACAGCGCACCGCCCGAGTTACCTTCGTTTATAGTCGTATCCGTGCGAATTACGTTATAATAATAAGTGTGGTCGCTTCTGCCCTCGTATCTGCTTGAAATATTCAAGGCAATAGCTTCCCTGTCCTTCGTAACTATTCCGCGGGTCGCCGACATTCCTTGACCTTCCGCATTGCCTATGGTGTAAACCTCTTCGCCGAGGTAAATGTCCTCTTCGGTAGCGAAGGTTGCCGCCTCCGCCGCACTGTTTTTTAAAAGCGTGTTTCCCGTAACTTTCAAAAGCGCAATATCGTAAGCTATTGACGCGCCGACGACAGTTGCGTCAAAACGGTTATCTTCGTCGTTGTAATCGGTGTCCTGACCGTAAAGATAAAGATAAACGTTCCTGGGGTAACTATGAGTAGTATTGTCGTTGTAAATTACGTGGCAGTTTGTGATGACGTAAGCGTCGCCGCTTTCTTTATTCAAATCGACGATAACGCCCGAGCCCAGCGAAGTACTGCCGCCGTTGAACTGTGCAGCGATTGACACCGCCGACCTTAAAGACCTGTTTATGCTTCCCTGCAAACCGAACGCTTTTTCAAGCTCGTCGGAAGTATAGCTTAAATAATCCTTCAAAAACTGGTCTATGGTGTAATCGTTGCCGTGGATGGTTTTAGCCATCTCGTAATACTCGTATACGGAAGCGTTTTTACCGTCAACGCCGTCCCTGCCGTTCGAGCCCGAAAACGGAAATGAAGAGCATCCGCACAAAAGCACGGTGGCAGAAAGACACGTTGCCGCAATAGTTGCAAAAATTTTTTTCATACAATTCCTTATTTATTTTATGTTAATGGTTATAACTCAATACCGTTCTTAGTGAGAAGTTCCCTCGCCGTTTCAACACTGTCCACGCCCGTCAAATTTTTTACGGGGGCGAACTCCTTATCCCTTTCGACTTCGTAAGCCAAGCAAGCGCCCATTAGCTTTACCATATCTACTACAAGCGTTTCAAGTTTGTATCCGCAAGGCTCTTTGGGCGTTACCCTTTCACCGTTCTCGATATGCGGTATTGCCTTTTCCGCAAGATGATAAGGAAGCATTCCCGACAGGGTACGGTTTAAATCGTTTACATTGAAAAGATAGTTAAGCGTTACGCCGAAGCGGTAAACAAGCTCGCCTTTCTTAGTCTTGTTTTTAAGACGTTCGGGGATTTCGAAATATTCTAAAACCGTGGGTTTGCCGTCCTCGTTACAGATAACGCCGACCTTTTCTTCGGGGCTTATTTTGGATACGACTTTCGCACCGCAACGGCACTGTTTTAAAATGGTTGCACCGATGAACTCGGGGTCGCACATCTTCTGTAAAACGTTGTCAACGCCGTACACGTTCAGCCACTCGATGTTTTCACGTTCCATTACCCTTGCAAGCCCGCTGTTGACAAGCGACGAATACCATCCGCCGTTGCCGTTAGGCGCAAGCGATACACGGTGCTTTTTATCAAGAAAAACCTTTCCTTCAAAGTCGCAGGTGGGCGCGACGTCCTGAATAAAGAAATGGATTAAATCGTGCGGGTAACCGAAATAATTATTGTCTTCAAAGAATTTTACGGTGTCGCCGTTGTTCTGAACACTTGTCATGACGAACAGATGAATGTACCTTCCGACTTTTTCCACAACAGCTTTAAGACTGTTTATTTGCAACTCGAAAATGGAAACATGGCGGGTTACGCCTATATCGAAAGTGCCTTTCGGACCTTCGTACCCGAGGCGCGAACCCTGTCCGCCGGCAAGTAACACGGCGGCAACTTTGCCTTCATGCAAAAAGTTAAGACCTACGTTTTCAAATTGAAGCCTGCGCCTTTTTATATCCTCGACGGTAACCGCGTCTATGGGCGTAATTTTACCTACTTTTTTTGTGGATTTATCAAGTTTTTTCAATACGGAAAAGTTTGTAATTTCAATATCTTTTAACAGCTGCGCTTGCTCCTCTTCCGTCAGCTCGCCGTAATAATTTAAAAGATGCTCTTGCCCGCGCTCTTCTAAATAGATTTTGGACCTTTCGTAATTCATATT
>JAIDQV010000013.1 GCA_029062045.1 Clostridia bacterium | reverse complement strand
AAAGTTTGTCTTTTTGTAAAAAACAACTTTCAAACACTTGTAAATATTTTAAATTTGGGTTATAATTTCAAATGGTATGAAGTTTGAATTACATTCAAAATTTAATCCAACAGGCGACCAACCGGAGGCGATTGAGAGCTTGACAGAAGGCGTCCTTGACGGTATCAGAACGCAAGTTCTTGTAGGAGTTACGGGCAGTGGCAAAACGTTTACTATGGCAAACGTCATTAAAAACGTAAACCGTCCGACCCTTGTAATTGCCCACAACAAGACGCTTGCCGCCCAGCTTTGCAACGAATTTAAAGAGTTTTTCCCCAACAACCGCGTTGAATATTTCGTAAGTTATTACGACTATTACCAGCCCGAAAGCTACATACCCTCGACTGATACCTATATCGAAAAGGATATGAGCTTGAACGACGAAATAGATAAACTGAGAAACTCGGCCACAAGCTCGTTGGGAGAAAGGGAGGACGTTATCGTCGTTGCCTCGGTGAGCTGCATCTACGGTTTAGGTGCGCCCGAAGAATATTTCCGCCTGGCAATTTCTCTCCGTCCGGGAATGGAAATGGAGCGCGATGCGCTTATCCGCCGTCTGGTAGAAATTCAGTACGCAAGAAGAGATATCGATTTTCAACGTTCGTCTTTCCGCGTTCGCGGCGACGTTGTTGAAATTTTCCCTGCCAGCAACTCGGAAATTGCCGTTCGCGTAGAGTTCTTCGGCGACGAAATTGACAGGATTTGCGAAGAAGAAGCTCTCACAGGTAATATTATTTCAGAGCTTAAACATATTTTAATTTTTCCTGCCAGTCAGTATGCAGTTGGCGGTGATAAGATGCAGTCCGCTCTATCTATGATAGAGTGCGATATGCACGACGAGGTTAGGACTTTCAGGGAAGAGGGTAAACTTTTAGAAGCCCAGCGCCTTGAACAGCGCACCACATATGACCTTGAAATGATGCGTGAAATAGGCTATTGTAGCGGCGTTGAAAATTACAGCCGTTACTTTGACGGACGTTCGCCAGGCGAGCCTTCGTTTACGCTTTTAGACTATTTCCCCGCCGGTAAATTTCTTGTGTTTATAGACGAAAGCCATATGACAATACCGCAAATCCGCGCTATGTATCACGGTGACCGTTCGCGCAAAGAAAACCTTGTCGGCTACGGTTTCCGTCTTAAATCGGCGTACGATAACAGACCGCTTACTTTTGAAGAATTCGACGAGAGGGTCCCCCAACTTATATGCGTTTCCGCAACGCCAGCCCCGTACGAAATGGAACAGGCGGGCAACGTGGTTGAACAAATTATCCGTCCAACCGGGCTGGTTGACCCCGAAGTTATAATTCGCCCCACTAAGACGCAAATTGACGATTTGTTAGGCGAAGCCAAGGGCGTTATTGCAAGCGGCGGCAGGGTTCTTGTAACCACGATGACGAAGAAAATGGCGGAAAGCCTGACGGACTATTTAAAGGAACACGGGCTAAAAGTCCGCTATATGCACAGTGACATCGATGCGTTAGAGCGAATTGACATCATTAACGGGTTAAGAAGCGGGGAATTTGATATTCTTTGCGGCATAAACCTTTTAAGAGAGGGGTTAGACTTGCCCGAAGTTAAACTTGTTGCCATTCTCGACGCAGATAAAGAGGGCTTTTTGAGAAGTGAAACTTCGCTGGTCCAGACAATAGGAAGGGCGGCAAGAAACGCCGAAGGCAGAGTTATTATGTACGCCGATACGGTAACGGGAAGTATGCGCCGTGCCATAGACGAAACTAACCGCCGCCGTAAAATCCAGACGGAATACAACAAAGAACACGGTATTGTTCCCAAAACCATTATTAAAGAAGTCAAAAATTCCATAGGGATAACGGGCAAAAAGACGGTTGCGGACGATATAAAACCTTCGCAAATACCAGAAGAAATAGAAAAATTGAAGGCTTTGATGAAAGTTGCGTCCGCACAGCTCGACTTTGAAAAAGCTATTGAAATCCGCGATACAATATCCGAATTAAAGAAAAAATTAATGAAAATCAAAAAGAAATGAAAGAAGAAATATTTGTTAAAGGCGCAAAAGAAAATAACCTTAAAAACATTGACATTCACATTCCCCGCAATACCCTTACCGTGTTTACGGGGCTTTCCGGCAGCGGAAAATCTACATTGGCGTTCGATACAATCTTTGCCGAGGGGCAAAGGCGGTATATTGAAAGTCTTTCGTCTTATGCCCGTCAATTCCTCGGGCAGATGGAAAAGCCCGACGTAGAGCTTATAGACGGGCTTTCGCCGGCAATTTCAATAGACCAGAAAACCACGTCGCACAACCCCCGTTCAACGGTGGGCACCGTTACGGAAATTTACGATTATTTCCGTCTTTTGTTTGCGCGCGTGGGTGTTCCTCACTGCCCCAAGTGCGGCAGGGAAATTCGCCGACAGACCGTAGACGAAATTGCGGACAGGGTTATGCTTATGCCCGAGGGCAGTAAAATAATGGTTGAAGCCCCCGTCGTTCGTGGTAAAAAGGGCGAATTCGTAAAAGAGCTTGCATCATACAAAAAGAGCGGTTACGGGCGCGTAAAAATCGACGGAATTATTTACGATTTGCAAGAAGAAATTCACCTTGAAAAGAATATCCGCCACAACATTTCAGTCGTTGTGGACAGGCTTGTCATTAAAGAAAGTATTTTAAAACGCCTTTCGGACAGTCTTGAAAATGCTTTGCACCTTGCCGACGGGCTGGTCGTTATAGACTGCGACGGCAAAGAAGAGCTGTTTTCTTCCAAGTACGCCTGCCCCGATTGCGGTATTTCCATTGAGGAAATCGAACCCAGGCTTTTCTCTTTCAATACCCCGTGGGGCGCGTGCCCCGAATGTTCGGGTTTGGGCTTCAAACAGATTGTCGACCCAGACTTGATATGTCCAGACAAGTCCAAAACTTTGAGGGATGGCGCAATAAAAATAAGCGGCTGGAATCTGGATAGCTCGACCATAACGCAAATGTATCTTTCTTCGCTTGCAAAAGTGTACGGATTTTCACTTGACGTTCCCGTATCCGAGCTTCCCCAAAAGATTTACGATATGCTCATGTACGGCAACGGCGGCGAAAGAATTGAAATGCAATACAATGCTTATCATTTCTCGGGCAGCTACGAAAAATCGTGGGAAGGCTTCGTAACCAACTTACAGCGTAGGTACAACCAAACTTCTTCCGAAGGCGTAAAATGGGATATAGAACGCTATATGCGCACTTCGGATTGTCCTGTGTGTCACGGCAAAAGGCTGAAAAAGGAAGCGCTTGCCGTAACGGTTGGCGGCAAAAATATCGCTGAAGTGTGCGATATGGCTGTGGACGACCTTAAAGCGTTTACCGATTTTTCGTTCTTCACTCAGACCGAGCATATGATAGCCGACAGCATAATAAAGGAAATTGACAACAGACTAAGTTTTTTGCGCAACGTCGGGCTTGGATATTTGACCCTTTCACGCAGTGCGGCAACACTTTCGGGCGGGGAAAGCCAACGTATCCGCCTTGCAACTCAGATAGGAAGCGCTTTGACTGGCGTTTTGTATATCCTTGACGAGCCGAGTATTGGTTTGCATCAACGCGATAACGAAAAACTTTTAAAATCGCTTTTGGGCTTGCGCGACCTCGGGAATACGCTTATTGTAGTCGAACACGACGAGGACACTATGCGCGCTGCCGATTATATCGTGGATATAGGCCCCTATGCGGGCGTTCACGGCGGCGAGGTAGTGGCAAGCGGCACTATTGAAGAAATTATGAACGAGCCGCGCTCTATAACTGGTGACTTCCTTGCGGGGAGAAGAAAAATCGAGGTTCCCGCCGTCCGTCAGCCGATAGGGGACAGGTGGTTGAAAGTAAAAGGCTGCAAGCAGAACAATTTGAAAAATATTTCAGTTGATATTCCCGTCGGGCTTATAACGGCGGTTACGGGCGTATCGGGCAGCGGCAAATCAAGTCTTGTGAACGAAATAATTTATCCGTACCTTGCAAACAAATTGAACGGTGCGCGCCAACTTACGGGCAACGCCGAAAGTTTTGAAGGGCTTGAAAACTTCGATAAAATAATCGCAATAGACCAACAGCCAATAGGCAGAACGCCCAGAAGCAACCCTGCAACTTATACAGGCGTGTTTACTATGATACGCGACCTTTTCGCCGCCACGCAAGACGCGAAGGAGAAAGGGTATAAAAGCGGCAGGTTTTCGTTTAACGTTGCGGGCGGCAGATGCGAACACTGCCAAGGCGACGGTATGATACAAATCGAAATGCATTTCCTGCCCGACATCTTCGTTCCTTGTGAGGTTTGCGGCGGTAAGCGCTATAACCGCGAAACGCTTGAAGTTAAGTACAAGGGCAAAAGCATATCCGACGTTCTTGAAATGACGGTGGAAGAGGGTGCAGAGTTTTTCAAACCTGTTACGTCTATTTACAACAAATTGGCAACGCTGTGCGACGTGGGGTTAGGTTATATTAAACTCGGACAAAGTGCAACCACCCTTTCGGGCGGCGAGGCGCAACGCGTAAAACTTGCAACAGAACTGTCAAAAAGGAGTACAGGCAAGACATTCTATATCCTTGATGAACCCACAACGGGCTTGCACAGCTACGACGTTGAAAAACTTGTAAATATAATCACAAGACTAAGAAGCGGCGGCAATACAGTGCTTGTAATAGAGCATAATTTAGATGTAATAAAGTGCGCCGATTATATTATCGATTTAGGCCCTGAGGGGGGCGATAAAGGCGGTACGATTGTTGCTACGGGGACTCCTGAAGAGGTTTCGGCGGTAAAGGGCAGTTATACCGGAATGTTCCTAAAAAAGGTCCTAAACGGTTAAAAATGACCCGTTTTTATCTAATTTAAGAGTTTTGCAAAGTACTATGTTACGCATAATCGCCCCAATTTGGCTGTTTCCGCACCAAATTCGGGCGATTTTTCATAGTTTGTATTATGCCTGAACCTATAAGATTAAAAGAGCCTTATCCCACAGCAGACAACATTACTCCCGACGCTTACAGCCTTAGAATAATTTCACCTGCATATGCAACTTCGGACGGGGAATTGAACGCAATTCTTCAATACATTTACCATTCTTTCTTTTTTGATAAAAAGGGTTATGGTGAAATTGCCGATGTGCTAAAAGGAATAGCTATTGCGGAAATGCGACATCTTGACCTTCTGGGTGAAACAATACTTGCTTTGGGTGCGGCGCCCGTCTATTCGCAATACCCCGCTTGTCCGTTTAACTTCTATTCGACTAAATACGTTTCATATTCTTGTTCGCTTAAAAATATGCTTGAAGACGATATCCTGGGCGAGCGCCATGCTATTGCCGCTTACAAAAAAATGTTGCGCTCATTGAAAAACGAACAGGTCAAAGCTATTATCGCAAGAATTTTGGCGGACGAAGTTCTTCATCTTGAAAAACTGCAAAGCATACTTGCGGAATTTAAATGTTGACACTCTTCGCGGCTTTTGGTAAAATCTTCGTATAATGAATTACGACGTAACGATAATAGGCGGTGGCGCTTCCGGGCTTGCCTGCGCCGCACAACTTATTAAAAGCGGTAAAAATTTAAAAATATGCCTTTTGGACGCCGGTGAGCGTTTGGGTAAAAAACTTGCCTCAACAGGTAACGGACAAGGCAATATCTCAAACCTTGAAATGACGGCTGAACATTTCCACGGCGGTAATACTACGTTGGTTGAAAAAATTGCTTGCGGTAACCCGTATGAAGGGGCGGAACTTTTCAGTTGCCTTTTTTCAGCTGACGAAAAGGGAAGGGTATACCCCGCAGGCAGACAGGCTTCGTCACTTGTTGACGAACTTATAAATTCTATCAAAAATCCGTCAATAGATATTTTTACGGGTGAAAGGGTTGAAAAAATTATAAAGGCAAAGGACGGGTTTGAAGTTTTCAGAAGCGGCGGTACAGTAAGTAAAACAAAAATTATTGCATTGTGTGTAGGCGGTAAAGCGCAAAAGCAGTTTAAAACGGACGGTTCCGCTTATGCCCTTGCAACTTCTTTCGGACATACCTTGACGCCGCTTTATCCTTCGCTTGTGCAGTTAAAAACAGAAACTGCGCATATAAAAACTTTAAAAGGCATACGTGCCGATTGTAAAATTTCGGCTTTTTGTGGAAACAAATTATTAAACACTGCACGCGGCGACGTTATTTTTACCGATTACGGCGTTTCGGGTAACGCGGTCTTTTCAATTTCGTCTTTGGTTGCGGACAAGCAGGGGGTTACGCTTTCGCTTGAATTTCTTCCCGACTTTTCTAATGAAGAAATTGAAAACAGTATTAATTTACGCAAAAAAGCCGGTTATGAAAAAAGTGAACTTCTTTCAGGCACTTTACATAACCAGATTGGCAGGGCAATTATTAAAAGAGCGGGAACGGACAATTCTTCAGTAATTGCAAAGACGCTTAAAAACTTTACATTGCCTGTTGTGGGAACGCTCGGCTTCGATTACGCACAGGTTACGAAGGGCGGAATTAATATGAACGAAGTAACCGACGAACTTGAAAGCAGGCTTGTAAAAAATCTGTTTTTTGCGGGTGAAATTCTTGACGTGGACGGCGACTGTGGCGGATATAACCTTCAATGGGCTTTCACGAGCGGTAAAACTGTCGCAAACGCAATTTTAAAGAGAATTTAAATATGATAACAAGGCTTGACAATGTAAAACTTCATATTACGGAAAGTGAGGACAGGCTTTTAAAAATTGCTCAAAAAAAGCTCAAAAACGGGGTAAAATACTTTAAAATCCTCAAAAAATCGCTTGACGCGCGCGATAAAGACAATATTTTTTGGGTCTATTCGATAGCCTTTTCCGACGAAAGGCAGGAGGAAGAGCAAAAAGCGGAGAGGCTTGAAAATCCACCTAAAGTTGCCGTTATAGGGTCGGGACCTGCGGGGCTTTTTTGCGCTTTACGGCTTGTTGAACACGGCGTTAGCCCGATTATAATAGAGCGCGGGAAATGCGTTGAAGAAAGGCGCAAAACCATTGAAAATTTCTTTACAAACAAGGTCTTGGATGTAAATTCAAACGTACAGTTCGGCGAGGGCGGCGCGGGGACTTTTTCGGACGGGAAGCTCAACACGCAAACGCACGACGGACTAAATAAACAAGTTCTTGAAATATTTAAAAAATTCGGCGCGCCCGAAGAAATTACCTACTTAAACAAGCCGCATATAGGCAGCGACAAGCTGTTTTTTGTGTTAAAAA
>JAIDQV010000129.1 GCA_029062045.1 Clostridia bacterium | reverse complement strand
CAGCAGGAGGAAGCTTTAAGCGCCGAAATCGAAGGCGGTAAAGAGTTCACCGTTGTCTGCACCGGTTCTAATAAGGGCGGTTTGGTAGCTCAGTTCGGTACTTATTCTGTATTTGTTCCCGCAAAGGAAATTCGCCCCGGCTTCGTTAAAGATTTGACTAAGTACGAGGGTAAGTCTTTGAGACTTCGTGCAATCGAAATCAAGAAGAACGGACATAAGAAAGAAATTATCGCTTCTCAGCGCGTTATTTTACAAGAAGAGCGTGATGCGAGAGACGCCGCAAAACTTGCAAGTGAAGAAGAGTTCTTCTCAAGCATTACCGTCGGTGATATAGTTGAAGGCAAGGTTGAAAGAGCTACAAACTTCGGTGCATTCGTTTCCGTAAACGGATTTGACTGCCTTGCGCATATTTCAGATTTAAGCTGGACGGGCGTTGAAAACGTAACCGACGTTCTTGAAATCGGCAAAACTTATCAGTTCATCATTTTAAAAATCGATAACGAACACAAGAAAGTTTCAATAGGTTATAAACAGCTTCAACCTCAGCCTTGGGATTTGGCAGAAGGCAAGTACAACGTCGGCGATGTCGTTCACGGGAAGGTTGTAAGAATCGTTCCTTTCGGTGTATTTGTAGAAGTTGAAAAGGGAATTGACGGTCTTGTTCATGTATCCCAGATTTCTCACGAGAGAATTGAAACTCCTTCAACCGTTTTAAACGTTGGCGACGAAATCGATGCGAAAATCGTTGCAGTTGATTGCGAGGCAAGAAAGATGAACCTTTCAATCAAAGCGCTTCTTCCCGAAGGTGAAAAGAAAAAGCCTCATAGTGAAGAAAACGGCGAGGAAGCACCTAAGAAAGGTGGCCGTGCTCCCAGAAAAGTTGCTCACGATGACGAGCTTTCGACTTGGAACGAAGGCAGCATCGGCGGAACTTCAATTGCCGACTTGCTTGCAAGCGCAAAAAACAACAAGTAATTAAATAAAAACTCCGCTTTTTAGCGGAGTTTTTTTATGTGATTTTTTCGTTTAGTTTGTAATTTTTGGGTTTATAATAAAGTGTTTATGCAAGGAGGCACCTATGAAAAGAGAAGGTAACATAAAAATTTCAAGTGAAAATATGATGCCCATCATCAAAAAATGGCTTTATTCCGATAAGGACATTTTTTTAAGAGAAATTGTTGCAAACGGCATTGACGCTATAACTAAATTCAAAAAAATAGTTGGAATGGGCGAAGCGCAGGAAAGTAATGAAGAATACTGTGTTAAAATTTCAGTCGACAAAAAAGCAAAGACTTTGACCGTTGAAGACAACGGCATCGGTATGACCGAAGAAGAAGTTGAAAGCTATATCACGCAAATTGCTTTTTCGGGGGCTTCCGACTTTATTAAAAAATATGAAAATGCAGGGGGCGACGGAATAATCGGGCACTTCGGCTTAGGCTTCTATTCGGTCTATATGGTTTCTGAAAACGTAGAAATTTTCACCAAATCATATAAAGACACGCCCGCAGTACACTGGGAAAGCGACGGGAACGCAACTTACAGCATTGAAGAGTGCAACAAAGCAACCCGCGGAACTAAAATTGTAATGCATATAGCCGCAGAAGAAAAAGAGTTCCTTGACGAAAACAATATTAAGAACCTTGTAAGAAAGTATTGCTCGTTTATGCCTTTCAACGTGTATGCTGACTACAAGGGTGACGGCAAGGACGAGCCTTTAAATTCAACTTTGCCTTTATACGCTAAGAACCCTAAGGACTGCACGGAAGAAGAATATAATAAATTCTATACAGATACCTTTATGGATTATAACGACCCCATTTTCTGGGTTCACCTCAACATGGATTATCCGTTCAAACTGAAAGGTATTCTGTACTTCCCTAAAGTTAAAAATAAGTTGGAATTAGAGCGCGGCAAGGTCAAACTCTATTGCAACCAAGTATTTATTGCCGACAATATAAAGGAAGTTATTCCCGAGTTTTTAATGCTTTTGAACGGTGTTATCGACTGCCCCGATATTCCTTTAAACGTTTCGAGAAGTTTTCTTCAAAACGACAGACAAGTTCAGAAAATCAGCAAGCATATAACCAAAAAAGTTGCTGATAAACTTATTTCACTTTTCAAGAACGATAGAGAAAAGTTTGAAAACTGCTGGGATGACGTAGCTAACTTTGTAAAATTCGGTTGCATAAAAGACAATGATTTTTATGAAAAAGTAAAGGATATAATAATTTACAAGGATTTAAACGGCAAATTTCTGAACTTCAACGAGCTGTTGGGTGTAAAAGAAGAGCCCGAAACAAAAGAAGAAAAGAAGGAAGAAAGCAAGCCCACAACTGTTTATTACGTATCAGACGAAAATCAGCAAGCGCAATATATCAAACTTTTTAAAGATGAAGGTTTAAACGCAATACTTTGCGACAACTTTATCGACCCTCATTTCCTCAGCTATCTTGAATATAAAACGCCTGATAAGCTCAAATTTATGCGTATTGACGCAGACGTGGACGGCGCGTTGAAGAGTAGCGAAGGCGCGGAAGACAGTGTTATTATCGATATAATGAAAAACGCGCTTAGCGATGATAAACTGACTGTAAAAACCGAAAAACTTAAAAATGAAAACGTACCCGCAATAATCGTAGTAGATGAGTATATGCGCCGTTATACCGAGATGGGACAACTCTACGGAATGAGCGGTGACGAATTAAACAAGACGCTTATTGTAAATACTGCAAGCCCGGTAGTACAAAAACTTAAAGAATTGAATGAAGAAAAGCAGAAATTCGTGGCAGTATATATTTATTCACTGGCACTTGCTTCATTTAAAAAACTTTCTCCCGAAGAACTGGATAAGTTCCAAAAGGACTGCTTAACGCTTCTTAGCAACTATATAATATGATATTTGGCGCTCCCGCATCCGCGGGAGCAATTTTTATTAAATTTTTTACCATTTTTTTCAAATCAGTCTTGAAAATGAAATATATTTGTGATAAAATAAATAGGGTATGGTAGTCGGGGGAAATTTGGCCGAAAGGTTAATTAATTTTCATAGCGGAAACGAGTTTAAATCCTATGAAATTTTCGGCTGCCACATGAAGGGCAACGGCGTTTATTCTTTCCGCGTATGGGCGCCCCACGCAGAAAATGTTTGCCTGTGTTTGATTTCGGACAGTGAAAAGAAGCAGTTCACAATGATTAACTGCTCCGACGGTGAAAGCTTTGAGGTGGAAGTACCCGCAAAAGATGGAGATAAATATTTTTACCTTATTTCCACTGCGGACGGCAGAAAGGTTGAAAAAGCCGACCCTTATGCGTTTAAAAGCGACTTGCCTACAACTTTTTATTCGGTAGTTTGCGACTTGCCGAAGCCTTCTTTATACAAACCGCTTTTTAGCCCTTGCAATGAATGTCAACCGATGAACGTTTACGAAGTAAACCTTTTAAGTTGGAAGAGGCATGCGGATAATTCTTATTATACTTATCAAGAGCTTACAAAAGAGCTGGTTCCTTACGTCCAGGAAATGGGATATACACACGTTGAGTTTATGCCCGTTACAGAATTTCCTTACGACGGCTCGTGGGGGTATCAAGTTACAGGGTACTTTGCGATAACTTCACGTCTAGGTTCCCCGCAAGATTTTCAAAAACTTGTAAACGCTTTCCACGAAGCGGGAATAAAAGTTATTCTTGACTGGGTTCCCGCGCATTTCCCAAAAGACGAGTGGGGATTATATGAATTTGACGGCCAGCCGCTGTACGAATGCCCGCTTTGGGACAGAATGGAACACGGTGGTTGGGGTACCAGAAGGTTTGACTTCGGGCGGCCCGAAATAGACAGTTTTTTAATTTCCAGCGCACAATTTCTGTTTGATATTTACCGTGTCGACGGGATTAGAGTTGACGCCGTTGCATCTATGCTCTATCTTGATTATGACCGCGCAAACGGTGATTTTACGCCGAATATTTACGGCGACAGCAGGAATTTAGAGGGCATTGAGTTTATAAAAAAGTTTAATTCCGTAATAAAGCGGAATTTTGCAGGCGCTTTGACTTTTGCAGAAGAGTCAACGGCATTCCCAAACGTAACCGCAAGCACGGAAAACGGTGGGCTTGGATTTGACTATAAATGGAATATGGGTTGGATGAACGACGTGCTTTTCTATTGCAGGCAAGACCCGTATTTCAGAAATCACCACCACAACAAACTGACGTTTTCGCTTGTTTACGCTTTTTCGGAAAAATTTATCTTGCCTTTGTCACACGACGAAGTGGTACACGTAAAGGGCTCAATAGTCAATAAAATGAGCGGGAAATACGAAGATAAATTTGCCGGTGAAAGAATCTTACTCGCTTTTATGTATGCGCACCCCGGTAAAAAGCTCAATTTTATGGGATATGAAGTGGCGCAGTTCAAGGAGTGGGACTATAACGCGGGGCTTGATTTGTTCCTTGCCGATGAGTTCCCCTTGCATAATAAAATGCGGGAATTCGTCAGAACACTGAACTTTTTTTATAAAGAAACAAAACCTTTATACGAAATCGACGACAGTTGGAAAGGTTTCGAGTGGTTGGTTGTTGATGACAATTATCATAATCTTTTAGCTTTTTCAAGATATTCAAAAAACGGTGAAAGCCTAACTTGCGTAATTAATTTTTCGGGTGTTGAGCTTCCACAATATAAAATAGGTATCGACAAAGGCAAGTACCGTATTGTTTTAAACACAGACGATATTTGCTTCGGCGGTGCGGGAAAATTAAAGAAAAAAGTTTTTTCAACGGTAAAAGAACCAAGCGGCAACAAGGATTATTCTATAAAAATAGATGTTCCGAAGCTCACTTGCGTTTATTTAATAAAAGAAAAATAATTTTTTGGGGGAAATTAGCGATGCTAAGAAAAAAAGAGTGCGTTGCAATGTTGCTTGCAGGCGGTCAAGGTTCAAGACTTTACGCATTAACCAGCAATATCGCAAAACCTGCAGTTTCGTTCGGTGCGAAGTACAGAATTATTGACTTTCCGCTTTCAAACTGCATAAATTCAGGTATTGATACCGTGGGCGTTTTAACGCAGTACCAGCCGCTTGTTCTCAACGAGTACGTCGGCAACGGTCAGCCTTGGGATTTGGACAGAACTTTCGGCGGTGTCCATATTCTGTCGCCTTACGAGGCTAAGACCGATACGTCATGGTATAAAGGCACGGCAAACGCAATTTATCAAAATATAAGATTTATGAAGATGTACGACCCCGAATACGTTCTTATTCTTTCGGGTGACCACATCTATAAAATGGATTACGACAAGATGCTTGCAGCGCACAAGGCGGCCAAGGCAGACTGCACTATCGCTTGTATGCAAGTACCTATGAAGGAAGCGTCAAGGTTCGGTATTTTGAACACGAACAAGGACGGCACAATATACGAATTTGAAGAAAAACCCGCTAAACCCAAGAGCGACTTAGCGTCAATGGGTATTTACATATTCACGGCGGAAAAGCTCTTCAAATATCTTGAACTCGACAATCAAGACCCTAATTCCGAAAAGGACTTCGGCAAGAACGTTCTTCCCGCTATGCTTAAAGCGGGTGAGAAGATGTATTCTTACCGTTTTGAAGGCTATTGGAAAGACGTCGGCACGATTAGCTCGCTTTGGGAAGCTAATATGGATTTGCTTGGCGTAGTTCCCAACTTCGAGCTTTCGGAAAATGACAGAGTTATTCATTCAAAGAGCCCGCTCGCACCGCCCGCGTTTATCGAAGGGGAAGTTATTAATTCCATCGTTGCAACAGGCGGCGAAATAGACGGTAAAGTTGTAAATTCCGTTATCGGTACAAATTGCGTTGTTGAAAAGGGTGCAGAAGTAGTTGACAGCGTGCTTATGGGCAACACCGTAGTAAAAGCCGGTGCAAAAGTCAATTACGCCATTATCGATGAAGACGTAATTATCGGCGAAAAAGCGGTTATCGGCGCACCTATTGAGGAAGCGTCGAAGGTGGAAGGAAAAACTTCCGGAATAACCGTTCTTGGCAGGGGCGTGAACGTTTCTAAAAACGGTAAAGTTCCCGCCGGCGAAATAGTGGATAAGAATGTGTAAGGGAGGAAAAGAATAATGGCTTCGACAGTTGGTGTTATATTTTCAAGTATCAATGAGCAAAACGTACCCGAACTGACCAAAGTAAGGTCTATGGGTTCAATTCCCTTCGGCGGCAGATACCGTATTGTTGACTTTGCGCTTTCAAACATGGTTAACTCCGGCATTACTACCGTGGGTATGATAACGAAGAACAACTATCAATCCCTTATGGACCATTTAGGTTCGGGCAAATACTGGGATTTGGCAAGAAAGGAAGGCGGTTTAATTCTTTTGCCTCCGTACAGCGACGAAACGGAAACCTTGTATAAGAACCGTTTGGAAGCGTTGAAGGGCGCAACCGCATTCTTAAAGAAAGCTAAGCAGGACTTCGTTGTTCTTGCCGATAGCGATGCGGTTTATAAACTTGATTACAGCAAGGTAATCGATTACCACATTCAGAAAAACGCTGATATTACAATGGTTTATCACGAGCATAAACTTGTAAAATCGCATTCTTATATGACTTTTGACGTTGCAAAGGACGGAAGAATTAAAGGTATTGAAATTAATCCTGCTTCGGGCGGCATTGAAAAGAACTATATTAACGTTATGGTGGCTCGTACTTCGTTCCTTTTAAGACTTATACAGGACGCTATTCAACACGGCTACAAGAGTTTCGGCAAAGATATTTTAAGTCCCGGAGTATCCACTTATAATCTTTACGGTTACAAATTCGAGGGCTATTACGCAAATATCGACTCTATTAATTCCTATTTCAATGCAAATTTAGACTTGCTTGACAGGAAGGTAAGGGACGAAATTTTCGGCGAAAGGGATGTGTATACCAAAGTAAACGACAGCGCGCCCGCGAAATTTGCGGATACTGCACGCGTTAAAAATTCACTGATTTCAGACGGCTGTCTTATCGAGGGTACGGTTGAAAACTGCATACTTTTCCGCGGCGTAAAAATCGGCAAAGGCACAGTTGTTAAAAACTGTATTCTTATGACCGACAATATCGTAGGCGAAAATTGCAATCTTGCTTACGTTGTAAGCGACAAAAATTCTGTTATCCGTGATAACAGGGTTTTGGCAGGGTGCGATATTCAGCCCTATTTTATCAATAAAGGCTCACTTATATAAATTAATTCGGGGAGATAATTATGGCAACTAAAACCACAAGCGAAACAACAAAAGCAACAAAGGCACCTGCCGTTAAGGCTTCGGCTACAACCACAAAGAAGACGGCTTCTGTCGTAAAGCCTGCATCTACGAAAACTTCATCTAAAACTACGAAAACCGTTAAAAAGACGGCTACGGAAGTTAAAAATGTAGAAAAGAAGAAGATTCTTTTTGTAGCTTCGGAGGCAACGCCGTTTATTCAGACAGGAGGACTAGCCGAAGTTGTCGGCTCGCTTTCCAAGGCGCTTGCTGCAGACGGCAATTTCGACGTAAGGGTTGTTTTGCCGCTCTATTCGGATATTAAAAAGTCGGATAGAGATAAGTTAAGCTATATAGGCAACATTTACGTGCATTTGGCTTGGCGTAATCAGTATTGCGGTATATTCGAGTATGTCAAAGACGGAGTAACTTTCTACTTTATTGACAACGAATTCTATTTCAAACGCCCCGGCTGCTACGGCTATTTCGACGATGGTGAAAGGTTTGCTTTCTTCTCAAGAAGCATACTTGAAATAATGCCCGTAATCAATTTCTATCCCGACGTAATGCACTGCCACGACTGGCAAGCTGCTCTTGCGGCAATTTATCTTAAAACAAACTACTGTTTCAGACCCGAGTATCAATACATACGCGCACTTTTTACCATCCATAACATAGAATATCAGGGTTGGTATTCGCTTGATTTGTTGGGCGATTTGTTTGACATTTACGGTAGCTATCAATATCTTGTTGAATATAAGAACAGTATCAATCTCATGAAAGGCGCTATCGAGTGTTGCGAAAGGTTCAACACTGTCAGCCCCAGATATGCAGGCGAAATTAAGGAAGAATACTTTGCTCACGGGCTTGACCCCATAGTAAAGAAGAACCATTTCAAATTATCGGGTATTTTGAACGGCATTGACGACGAGGGATACAACTGTGAAAAAGATACGCATCTTTTTGCAAATTATACCCCCGAAGATTTTTCAAACAAAGCCGTATGCAAGAAAGGCTTACAAAAGCTGTTGGGCTTGCCTCAGAAGGCAAATACGCCTATAATTGCAATGGTTTCCCGCCTTGTTTCTCACAAGGGACTTGACCTTGTTACGACCGTTATTGAGGAGTTATTACAGGATGACGTTCAAGTCGTAATTTTAGGAACGGGCGACGCTCACTTTGAAGGATTTTTCAGCGATTTGGCAAAAAGATATCCCGACAAGCTCAGCGCAAACATTGTATTCAACGGCGATTTGTCCAGAAAGATTTATTCGGGTGCGGACATATTCTTGATGCCCTCGAAGTCTGAACCTTGCGGACTTTCTCAGATGATAGCTTGCCGCTACGGGACGGTGCCCATCGTAAGGGAAACGGGCGGACTTTACGACAGTATTAAGCCGCTTGAAAACGGTTATACGTTTGCTAACTATAACGCGCACGATATGTTGTACGTTATCCGTCAGGCTGTAAACGATTATAAAAATAAAGCAGAGTGGAAAAAATTAATGTATAGAGCGGCGACAACCGATTTCAGTTGGAAGCGTTCGGCTAAAATTTACGAATCTCTTTATTTGGATATGCTTAAATAATTTTTACTTAAAATATAGGAGAACGAAATGAGTAATACCGCTATTACCGAAAAGGAAACCAAGGATTCAATTAAGGGTAAATTGTCGAGATATTTCGGCGTTACCCCTGCCGAGGCGACCAAAGACCAGGTGTATAAAGCTGTCGTAATGGTTGTAAGAGATATCTTACTTGAAAAAAGACAGCAATTTCATAAAAAGGTCAAAGCAAAACGCGCAAAAAGGGTTTATTATCTGTGCATGGAATTCCTAATGGGCCGTTCGCTTAAAAACAGCTTATATAATTTAAGCGCAACCCAAGTCTTTGAAAAGGCAGTGGAGTCCTACGGATTTAAACTTGAAGATTTGTACGAACTTGAACCCGACGCTGGTCTTGGTAACGGCGGTTTAGGCAGACTTGCCGCATGCTTTATGGATGCGTTGGCTACGGGAAATTATCCCGCAATGGGCTATTCGTTAAGGTATGAATACGGGCTTTTTAAACAGAAAATAGTGGACGGTTGGCAAATTGAATTGCCCGACGTTTGGCTTCCCGGCGGTGAGGCTTGGCTTACGCAGAGAACGGATAAATCGTTCATTGTAAGATTTAACGGACAAATCGAAGAAAAGTGGACCGAAAACGGACTTCAAACTAATTATATAAACTGCAACGAAGTTCAAGCTGTTGCTTATGATATGATGGTATCCGGAAAGGATAGTGAAGCTGTTTCAGTTTTAAGACTTTGGAAGGCAAAACCCGTAACAGACTTCAATATGAAGCTTTTCTCGCAGGGTGAATATTACCAGGCGATGACGGAAGACAACGATGCCGACCTTATCACCAAAGTTCTGTATCCCGCAGACAACCACAATGCAGGTAAGTCGTTACGCTTGAAACAACAGTATTTCTTGTGTTCTGCATCCATTCAAAATATAGTGGAGGATCACAAGCACAGATACGGCAATTTAGCTGATTTACCCAAACTTGCAGCAATTCACCTTAACGATACGCATCCCGCAATGGCAATCCCCGAGCTTATGCGTATTCTTATAGATGAATATTATTATGACTGGGATAAGGCTTGGGCGATAACAACATCAACTTGCGCTTATACTAACCACACTGTGCTTGCCGAGGCCCTTGAAACGTGGTCTGAGGACTTAATAGCAAGGCAAATTCCCAGAATCCATTCAATAATTAAAGAAATCAACAGAAGATTTTGTGAACAGCTGTGGGATAGATTCCCTGGTGAATGGGCAAAAATTTCAAGAATGTCCATTATCGAGCATGACCGCATCAAAATGGCAAACCTTTCAGTTTGTGGCGGACACAGCGTGAACGGCGTTTCGGCACTTCACAGTGATATTATTAAGACTTCTGTATTCAAGGATTTCTACGATTTTTCGCCCGAAAAATTTACTAACGTTACAAACGGCATTGCGCACAGACGCTGGCTAAATCAATCTAACCCCGAGCTTGCAGCACTTTTAGATGAGTGCATAGGTACCGGTTACGAGCTGGACGGTTCGCGCCTTGCGGACTTCAAAAAGTTTGAAGAAGACGAAAGCGTGTTAAAGCGTCTTGACGAAATTAAACTTATTAAGAAAAAGCAGTTTGCCGAGTACGCGAAGAAGAAGCAAGGGCTTATCATTAATCCCGAAACGATGTTTGACGTTCAGGCAAAGCGCCTTCACGAGTATAAGCGCCAGCTTCTTAATGTGTTGAACATTATCGACACATACCTCGATTTGAACGATAATCCGAATAAAGTAGTGGTTCCTAAAACGTATATTTTCGGCGCAAAAGCGGCACCGGGATATGCTATGGCGAAAAAGATTATTAAATTAATTAATTATCTTGCCGCAGAAATCAAAAATAATCCTTCCGTGAAAGATAAGCTTAGCGTTGTGTATATGGAAGACTATAACGTTACCATGTCTGAAAAACTTATGCCGGCGTCTGAAGTTTCCGAACAGATTTCACTTGCAGGCAAAGAAGCAAGCGGTACGGGTAATATGAAATTTATGATCAACGGCGCGCTTACGATAGGAACTCTTGACGGTGCAAACGTTGAAATGGCGCAAGCTGTCGGGAAACAGAATATATTCATATTCGGTTACAAGGCAAACGAGGTGGATGAAATTTGGCGTAACGGTTACAGTTCAAGCAAATTCTATAATGAGTCGCCTAAACTTCGCAGAATTATTGAAGCACTGATTATCGGATTTAACGGTGAGTCTTTTGCGGAAATCGCGAACTATTTATTAACTGATACGCCCGTTGCCGATCCGTATATGTGTATGGCAGACTTCGGTGCTTACAGCAATACACAGCAAAAGATTTCCAAACTTTATTCCAAAGATAAAACGAAGTGGAATCAGATGTCTTTAAGAAACATTGCCGCATCAGGGATTTTTGCGGCTGACAGAGCAATTTCTGAGTACGCAAACAATATTTGGAATTTAAAAAGTGTAAAATCAGAAAAGTAAGATTAGTTTATAAAGCAGGGTTACTAATTAGCCCTGCTTTTAACTTTATTATGGCTAACATAGTAATTATGTCTGGCATAGTAGCTTACTGAAACTCAAAAAAATTGACTTTTACGCGCGTTTTTAGCAATTTTTATTAAAATTTAGCTAAAATATAAACAAATCGTAATTTGATGAATTTTTATTGAAAAATCGACTTGACAATGAACTTATTCCTATGATATTCTATGTTTAGAGCCCAACACTTCGTAAAAGCTGTGTTTTACGAATAGTTTGATATACTTTTGTAATCTAAGAAAAGCACCCCGCCATTTCGATAAATTCGGAAAAAGGACGATAAAATATGGCTAATTACTACGTTCAACGCAATAATAAAAATTTAGAAACCATTGAAAGGCTTCTGGACGAGGAACTTCCTTCATTTTGTTATGACTATTTTCTTGCAATCGAAAGCCAGACTTCTACGCTCACTCGGCTAAACTATGCTCATGATTTAAAAATATTCTTCTACTTCCTGCAAGAGAAGAAATTTCGTAAGAGCAAAACTGTAAAAGAGCTCACACTTGACGATATGGAAGCCGTAACCGGCAATGACGTTGAATACTTTCTCGGTTTCCTCTCCCGCTATAACTACAACGGAAAGGAACACACTTGCAATGACAGAGCAAAGGCGCGAAAGCTCTCTTCCGTGCGTGCTATGTTTAAGCACTTTTTTAATAAAGGCTTTATAAGTGTAGATAATACTGCAAAGGTTGCAACCCCTAAACTGCATGAAAAACCGATTATAAGGCTTGACGGTGATGAGGTTTTAAATATTATAGATACTGCCGAAAGCGGCAGCGGGCTCTCCCCACACCAGCGCGCCTATCACGAAAAAAACAAGGTCCGCGACAGGGCAATACTTATGCTCTTCCTCGGTACAGGAATTCGTATTAGCGAGCTTGTGGGGCTCAATAATGACGATATAAATTTCAAGGACAATTCGTTTGTTGTAACGCGCAAAGGCGGCAGTAAATCGATTTTGTACTTTGACGATGACGTTGCGGCGGCGTTACAGCGTTATCTTGATTATAAAGAAATGAATTACGAGGATTTGAAAGAACCCAACGCACTTTTTGTTTCAAGTAACCGTAGCCGCATCACTGTTCGCGCTGTTGAAAATATGGTGCAAAAATATGCAAAAATCGTCTCCCCTCTTAAAAAAATTTCACCGCATAAACTGCGCTCTACTTACGGCACGGCGCTTTACAAGGCTACGGGAGATATATACATAGTCGCCGATGTGTTGGGGCATAAAGACGTAAACACGAC
>JAIDQV010000128.1 GCA_029062045.1 Clostridia bacterium | reverse complement strand
CTGTATATATGGGCGTGCCGTCTTCGGGCGATAAAGCATACATAGAAATGTGATTAGCCCCCGAATATGCCGCAGTTTCAATAGTTTTTTCAATATCGGCGACAGTCTGGTTTTTAAGCCCTATCATCACGTCAACGCTGAAATTTTGACCCTTTAAAAGTTTTGTACAAAGAAGAAATTCTTTTAAATTGTGTATTCTGCCAAGCTCTTCAAGCTGACTGTCTATCGCCGTTTGAAGCCCCACTGAAAAGCGGTTGATTCCGCATTTTAAATAGGTTTCTATCTTTTTTGCGCTTACCGTGCCGGGGTTCATCTCGATAGTAATTTCTGCGTCCTTTGAAAGGTTAAAGTTCTTTCTTGCCGCCGCAACAAGCATCGCAATGTAATTCTCGTCGATGACGGACGGAGTTCCGCCGCCTATATAGAGGGTATCGAAGGCGTAATCCTTCAATTCATCCTTGCGCATAGCCATTTCGCGGTATACGCAAGCCATATAACTTTCCGCAAAACACAGTTTATCGGGGAAAGAGGCAAAGTCGCAATACCTGCACTTCGATTTACAAAACGGTATATGAACGTAAATTCCGGCCATCTTTTAGCTCTCCCACCTGTATTTTTTAAGGTCAATTATATCATTATCGAATTGAACGCCTTCGGCTTCGAGTAATGCTTTTTGCACCTCTTTGCCGCCGAAAGCAAAACCGTCGGTCAAGCGCCCGTCGCCGAACACCACTCTGTGGCAGGGGATAACGCCGGGTTCGGGGTTACAGTGCAAAGCCCAGCCGACTTGCCTAGCACAGCGCGGCGCGCCGACCGCCCGCGCCACGTCGCCGTATGTCGATACTTTACCTTTCGGTATTTGTTTTACAACAGCGTAAACGCTTTCAAAAAAGCCCATAAATTGCAATTACCCCGCATATATGCTTGAAATAACTAGTCTTTATTGGTTTTAAGGATTTGCATAAACACTTCAGAAGGTACTTCCACGTTACCGACTTGGCGCATACGCTTTTTACCCTCTTTCTGCTTTTCCAAAAGTTTCTTCTTTCTGGTAATATCGCCGCCGTAGCACTTTGCAAGCACGTCCTTTCTTACGGCTTTTACCGTTTCCCTTGCGATAATTTTACCGCCTATCGCGGCCTGCACAGGCACTTCGAAAAGTTGACGGGGAATAGCCTCTTTCAAATTTTCGCACAACGTTCTTCCGCGCGTGTAGGCGCTGTCCTCGTGTACTATCATAGAAAGCGCGTCGCACACCTCACCGTTCAGCATAATGTCCAGCTTTACAAGTTTGCTCGTTTGGTAGCCTATAAGCTCGTAATCGAAACTTGCGTAACCGCGCGTTCTCGACTTTATCGCATCGAAGAAGTCGAAGATAATTTCGTTCAGCGGCAAATGGTATTCGAGGCGCACGCGGCTTTTATCAAGGTAGGTCATCTGCAAGAAGGTCCCCCTCTTTTCGCGGCACAAATCCATTATCTGCCCCAAATAGTCGGGCGGGGAATAAATGTCCGCCTTTACGATGGGTTCTTCCATATGCTCTATTTCGGATACGGGCGGCAAGTGCGAAGGGTTGTCCACGAAAATTTCCTCCCCGTCCGTCTTTAAAACCTTGTAGCTTACCGAAGGCGCGGTGGTAATAATTTCCAGCCCGAATTCGCGCTCTATTCGCTCCTGTATAATTTCCATATGCAAAAGCCCCAAAAAGCCGCACCTGAAACCGAAGCCAAGCGCAACCGAACTGTCGGGCTCGAAAATTAACGATGCGTCGTTTAACTGCAATTTTAATATTGCGTCTTTTAAGTCGTTAAACTTGCTTCCGTCCAAAGGATAGATGCCGCAAAAGACCACGCTTTGCACAGTTTTATATCCGGGCAACGGTTCTTTCGCGGGGGCGTCCGCATTGATTAGCGTATCACCCACGGCAACGTCCTGAATGGATTTTATGGACGCTGCAACATAGCCTACTTCGCCTGCAAAAAGCCCGTTCTTGGGGGTGAGGCTAGGGGCGAACACTCCCGTTTCAACAACTTCGTAGATTTTATCCGAGCGGAAAGTTTTGATTTTATCACCGACTTTAATACTTCCGTCCTTCACGCGCACAAACAGAATTACGCCCTTGTAATTATCGTAATAGCTGTCGAAAATAAGCGCTTTCAACGGCGCGCCATCGTCGCATTCGGGGGCTGGGAAGGTATTGACTATCGCCTCTAAAACGTCGTCGATATTCAACCCTTCTTTTGCCGAAATCAAGGGCGCGTTCGACGCGTCAAGCCCAATCACTTCCTCAATCTCTTGTTTAACGACTTCGGGCTGTGCCGAAGGCAAATCTATTTTGTTTATTACAGGCAAAATTTCCAAATCGTTTTCAAGCGCAAGATAGACGTTTGCAAGTGTTTGCGCCTCCACCCCCTGCGACGCGTCTACTATCAAAATAGCCCCTTCGCACGCGGCAAGAGAACGCGAAACCTCGTAAGTGAAGTCCACGTGCCCCGGTGTATCGATAAGATTAAAAACGTATTCCACGCCGTCTTTCGCCTTGTAAAACATTCTGACGGGGGTCAGCTTTATGGTAATTCCGCGCTCGCGCTCTATATCCATAGAGTCCAAAAGCTGCTCTTCCATATCCCTTTCGGAAACCTGCCCCGTGCGCTCCATAAGCCTGTCCGCCAATGTGGACTTGCCGTGGTCAATGTGCGCAATTATACAAAAGTTGCGTATGTTTTGCTTTTTGCCCATATAATTCCTTAA
>JAIDQV010000127.1 GCA_029062045.1 Clostridia bacterium | reverse complement strand
GCTACGATATACGCGATATTCAGCGGGCGGCTCTCAGAAAAAATATAGGCATAGTTCAGCAGGACGTCTTTTTATTTAACGGCACTATCCGTGAAAATATAGCCTACGGCGACTTTTCCGCTACCGAAGAGGAAATTATAGAAGCGGCTAAAAAGGCGAACATTCACGATTATATCGTTTCCCTTCCGCAGGGCTACGATACGAACGTCGGCGAGCGCGGCGTTAAACTATCGGGCGGACAGAAGCAAAGGGTTTCCATAGCCCGGGCATTTCTCAAAAACCCGCCTATTCTCATTCTGGACGAAGCGACTTCGGCTTTGGATAACGCAACCGAAATGCAGATACAGGGCGCGCTTGCTAAACTTTCGGAAGGCAGAACAACAGTAGTGGTTGCGCACAGGCTTTCAACCGTAAAGAACGCCGACGAAATTATCGTTATGACTTCGGAAGGAATAAAAGAGCGCGGCACGCACGAAGATTTGCTTGCGCTTGGCGGGATTTATAAAGAACTGTACGAGTATCAGTTCAAAGAGGTTTAAGATGATTTCTTTCGTTTCAACGCCTATCGGCAATTTAAAGGATATTTCCCTTCGCGCCCTTGAAGTTCTGAAGGGGGCGGACGTTATTTTTTGCGAGGACACAAGGCATTCTTTAAAACTTTTAAACGCTTACGAAATTAAAAAGCCCCTTCATTCCTGCCACAAATTCAACGAAAGGGAAGCGGCGGAAAAGATTATCGCCGCCGCAAAAGAAGGCAAGGAAGTTGCCGTTATATCGGATGCGGGTATGCCAGTAATTTCCGACCCGGGCAACATCGTATGTAAAGCGCTTAAAGATGCGGGCGTAAGTTACACCGTCATTCCAGGCGCGAACGCGGCCCTGTCCGCGCTCATACTTTCGGCGTTTCCCGCAGACAAATTTGCCTTTATAGGCTTCCTTCCCGACAAGGCGGGGGAAAGGAAAAGGCTGCTTGAAAAGTACAAAAATTTAGACTTAACGCTTATATTTCACGTGGCCCCGCAGGACGTAGACCCCCATATATGCGCCATTTACGAGGTTTTTGGCGACAGATACGCCTGTGCGGTGCGTGAAATTACCAAAATGCACGAAGAAGCGGTTACTTTTAAACTTTCCGAGGGGTTAAAGGGCGAAAAACGCGGGGAATACGTACTTATTGTAGAGGGTGCGTCAACGGAAAACCCTTTGAACGAATTAAGTGAAAAACAGCATTTGTTGCACTATATATCGGGGGGAATGGATAAAAAAGAGGCAATAAAGCAGGTTGCAAAAGATAGGGGCGTACCCAAATCCGAAATATATAAAATAGCTTTGGATTTAGAATAAACAAAAGAAGCGCGGGCATTAGCACGCGCTTCTTATTTATATACTTCTTCGATTACCCCGCCGCCAAGGCAGCAGGTTTCGTCGTAAAACACTGCGTATTGCCCTTCGGTTACGGCGCGTTGGGGTTCGGCAAACTCCACTAGCGCAATGCCGTTATCTACCGTAACTTTAACTTTCTGTTCGGGCTGGCGGTATCTGAATTTCGCCGTGCACTCAAACTCTCTTTTGGGCGCAAACCCTATCCAGTTCAATCCGCTTACTTTACAAGCCTTGGAATAGAGGGGTGCCTCGTCCCCGTGGGAGACGTAAAGAATATTGTTTTTTAAGTCTTTCTCAACTACGAACCATCTTCCTTCTTCGCCGCTCTTGCCGCCGAGGTCCAGACCCTTGCGTTGACCCAAAGTGTAATACATAAGCCCGATGTGTTCGCCCACGGTTTCGCCGTCAAGGGTAACTATTTTGCCCGATTGCGCGGGAAGATAGGTTTGAAGGAATTTACGGAAGTTTCTTTCGCCTATAAAGCAAATGCCCGTGCTGTCCTTTTTCTTGGCAGTTGCAAGCCCAATTTCTTCGGCAATCTTCCTAACTTCGGGTTTCGGGATATCCGCAAGCGGGAAAAGTACGTTTTCAAGCTGGTTTTCGTGTACCTGATTTAAAAAATAGGTCTGGTCTTTGCCGCTGTCCGCCGCTTTTTTTAGGCGGTGCATGCCGTTTGAGTGGTCAATTCCGCAGTAGTGCCCCGTTGCAATAAAGTCCGCGCCCATTGAAAGAGCGTATTCGCGGAAGGGGCCGAACTTTATCTCTCTGTTGCAAAGAACGTCGGGGTTGGGCGTTCTGCCAGCGCGGTACTCTTCAAGGAAATGCGAAAAAACCCTTTCTTGATACTGCGCGGAAAAGTTGACGGAATAGTAGGGAATTTCAAGCGAGGCGCACACCCTGCGCACGTCTGAAAAGTCGCTTTCGGCAGAGCAAACGCCGTCCGGGGAAGTTTCTTCCCAGTTCTTCATAAAAAGACCTATTACGTTGTAGCCTTGCTTTTTGAGAAGATACGCGGCAACCGAAGAATCGACCCCGCCGCTCATTCCCACAACGACCGTGTGTTTCATATTTTTATTATAACACGCTTAACTTCGTTTTGCAATTAAAAAAAATTGTGGTATAATCTTTTTATGATTTTGCCCGAAGACGACTTTATTTTGCTTTCTTTAATAAATACAAAACTCCGCGACGAATATTCTTCGCTTGAAGATTTATGCGAGGAAGAAGGGGTTTCGATGGAAGAAGTTTGCACCCGTTTAGAAGGGCTTGGATATGCGTACACCCCCGAATATGCCTCGTTTAAGCGCATTTAACGGGCAAAAATTAATTAAATACACACCCGTAGCTCAGATGGATAGAGCAATAGCCTCCGACGCTATGTGCCGCTGGTTCGACTCCAGTCGGGTGTACCAAAAAGACAACACGCGTTGCGCGGGTTGTCTTTTTTAAATAAATACAAATATGCGTAATTGACAATACCCCGTTAATCCGTTATAATTTTTTGTATGTTAAACCAGTTTTCAAGAACCGAGTTGATGTTCGGAAAAGACGGAATGGAAGCCCTTGCGCGTTCGAGGGTTGCCGTTTTCGGAATAGGTGGGGTGGGAGGTTTTACCGTTGAAGCCCTTGTCCGTTCTGGCGTGGGGGCGATAGATATTATCGACAACGACAAAGTAAGTCTTACTAATATCAACCGTCAGATTTACGCTACGCACAAAACTGTGGGCAGGTACAAGGTTGACGTTGCCGCCGAAAGAATTGCCGAAATAAACCACGCTTGCAAGGTTACTGCGCATAAAACTTTTTATATGCCCGAAACGCAAAACGAGTTCGACTTTAACGAATACGACTATATCGTAGACGCGATAGACACCGTTACGGGCAAAATTACGATAATAGAGAATGCGCAAAAGTGTGGAACGCCCGTTATTAGCGCGATGGGTGCGGGAAATAAAATGGACCCTACCGCGTTCGAGGTTGCGGATATTTACAAAACCTCCGTCTGTCCGCTTGCAAAAGTTATGCGAAGAGAGTTGAAAAAACGCGGTATTAAGAAACTTAAAGTGGTTTATTCAAAAGAAGACCCCGTAACCCACAAAGAAGAAAATTACAATGAAGAGGGTTCGGTACGGCGGGATATTCCCGCAAGCAACGCCTTCGTTCCTTCCGTCGCGGGGCTGATTATCGCGGGCGAAGTAATAAAAGACTTGATAAATTACGGTAAAAACAATGAGTGAAGACAAAACCTTTGAAGACGAGCCGTTGAGCGAAGTTGCAAAGCGTGCGGAAAAGAGTATTCAGAAAAAATTTCATACAATGCTTTTTACAAGATTTGCAAAAGCAATCGTCGAGTACGAGTTAATTCAGCCAAACGATAAAATTGCGGTTTGCATTTCGGGCGGAAAAGATTCCTTTGCAATGGCGAAACTCTTTCAGGAAATTAAACGGCACAATAAAATTCCGTTCGAGCTTATTTTTCTCGTAATGGACCCGGGGTACAGCAAAGCTAACCGCGAAGCTATCGAAAACAACGCAAAACTTCTGAATATTCCCATAACCATTTTTGAAACGGATATTTTCGAAAGCGTTTTAAATATAGATAAATCCCCGTGCTACATTTGCGCGCGGATGAGGCGCGGGCACCTTTACCACAGGGCGAAGGATTTGGGGTGCAACAAAATTGCTTTGGGGCACCACTACGACGACGTGATAGAAACCACGCTTATGGGGATGCTTTACGGCGGGCAGATGCAGACGATGATGCCAAAACTTAAAAGCGCTAACTTCGAGGGAATGGAGCTTATCCGCCCTATGTATTTAATCCGCGAAGAGGATATAAAAGCGTGGCGGGATTATAACGGTTTACACTTTTTGCAGTGCGCCTGCAAATTTACCGAGAAAAGCGATATTGACCCGTCGGGCTCAAAGCGGAAAAAGGTAAAGGAGCTTATCCGCAAGCTGGAAAGCGAGGACAAGGGCATTGAACAGAACATTTTCCGAAGTGTGGAAAACGTCATTTTAAGCGCCGTTATCGAATACAAGGACAAGGACGGGGTAAGGCACCGCTTCACCGACGATTACTGAAATAAGGGGGAAAAGAATGACAATTCATCACGACAAACTTGCCTACGGCAGGCTTGCAAGGACAAGTGAAGAAATGACAGAGGGTCAAATAGAAGACATGCTTAAAGCCCTTTCAGCGGAAGACGAAAAGTATATTCTTGCCCTTGACCAGGGGACGACAAGCACACGCGCAATCATATTCGACAGGCGCGGAAATATCGTGTCACGCGCACAGCAAGAATTCCGTCAAATATACCCCAAACCGGGCTGGGTAGAGCATTCACCGCAGGATATTATGGGGTCTACGGTGGCTGTGATAGGTGAAGCGCTTGTTCGGGCAGGGCTTTCCGCGCAGGATATTTCCGCCATAGGAATAACCAATCAGCGCGAAACTACGCTTGTTTGGGACAGGAAAACGGGCAAGCCCGTCTATAACGCAATCGTGTGGCAGTGCAGAAGAACGGCAGACTTTTGCGAAGGTTTGAAAAGAGAGGGCTTTTCCGAGAAAATATACAACAAGACGGGGCTTGTGCCCGACGCGTATTTTTCGGCAACCAAAATAAAATGGATTTTGGATAACGTTGACGGAGCGCGTGCGAGAGCCGAACGCGGCGAGCTTGTCTTCGGCACGGTGGACACATTTATTTTGTGGCAGCTTTCAAAGGGCAAAATATTTGCAACCGATTACACCAATGCAAGCCGCACGATGCTTTTTAATATTCACAAGTTAAAATGGGATGACGAGCTTTTAAGGCTTTTCGATATTCCCAAGAGTATGTTGCCAGAAGTTCACCCTTCAAGCTATCTTTACGGCTGTACGGATGCAAGGCTTTTCGGCACTCCCATACCCGTGTGCGGAGTGGTGGGCGACCAGCAGGCGGCGCTGTTCGGTCAGCTTTGTACGAAAAAGGGGGACGTCAAAAATACTTACGGCACGGGCTGTTTTCTTTTGATGAACACGGGCGACAAGGCGGTTAAAAGCCAACACGGCTTGATAACCACCCTGGGCGCGACTGCGGAAGGCAAGCCCTGTTACGTTTTGGAAGGCTCGGTTTTCGTCGGGGGCGCTGTTGTGCAGTGGCTGAGGGACGAAATGAAGATTATTTCCTCTTCGGATGACAGTGAGGCGCAGGCGCTTAAAGTAAAGGACAGCGGCGGTGTGTACGTAGTGCCCGCTTTTACCGGTCTTGGCGCGCCCTATTGGAACGCAACCGCGCGGGGAACGATTACGGGCATAACGCGCGGCACTTCCCGCGAGCATATTATACGCGCCTCTTTGGAAGGGATAGCCTACGAAGTGTGCGATTTGGTTGAGGCTATGGAAAAGGATGCGGGCATAAAAATAACCCGCCTTGCCGTCGACGGGGGAGCTTGCAAAAACAACTTTCTTATGCAGTTCCAGTCCGATGTGTTGAATTGTAACGCCGTCCGCCCGAAGGTTGCCGAAACAACGGCGCTTGGCGCGGCGTATCTAGCTGGGCTTAACGCGGGCTGTTGGAGCGGGCTTGAAGAGATAAAACAAAACTTTGAAGTTGAAAAAGTTTTTGTCCCCGAAATGAAAGAAGGGGAAAGGATAGCCCTTTTAAACGGCTGGCGGGATGCCGTTAAGAAAGCTACGTTATAAATTGTAAAGCCGCCGTCCGCAGAAGCGGGCGGCGGCTTTTTTATTCTATACTTTTGTTGCCGTCTATATTGTTATACATTTCGTGAAATTTTTTAACCTCGTCAGGGTCAAGAGAAACCTTTTGAAAAAGTCCAGTGCATTCGTTCGCGCTGGCGCATTGTTCAAAGACGTCCTCAATAAGTTTGTTCTGTTTACGCTTACTCATATTCATAGCTTGCGCCAAACTGTAAAAACTATGCAAAAGTGCGTTAATTGTGGCATATTAGGGGGTTAATTGTATATTTTACTGCAAATATATTCCGCATAAAGGCGGGCAACATTTACGCCCGTAACCCTTTCGATACCCCCGAAAAAGGCGTTAGAGTTGACTTCACACACCAAATAACCCCCGTTTTCGCCGTATAAAACGTCAATTCCGCAGTAGTC
>JAIDQV010000126.1 GCA_029062045.1 Clostridia bacterium | reverse complement strand
TATGGAGTCTCGTTGGCACTGAGATGTGTATAAGTGTCCGCCACAAGTAGGATCGTTCGTTTTCAAAGATATGGTTTGCACGGGCGTTGAATATGCGGCGGCGGCATTCTACGGCTTACCCGAATCTCCCATAAAAAGCATAACTTTCGACCACGTAAGTTTTACTTATAACGAGAACGCGGAAGAGGGATACCCCGTTATGCGTGAAAAGAACGTTATGGTTAAAAACATAGGACTTGATTTTAAATGCGTTGAAAAGGTTACGCTTAAAAACGTAGTTATAAGCGGACAAATAGGTGAGCCGGTTTTAACTGACGACGTTAAGAAAATTTCTATAATAAAATAACTTTAAGTGATGTAAATAAAAGCGGTGCAGAAAATGCGCCGCTTTTTTTCTTGACTTTTATAGGATTATCTGTTACAATCTAAAACAAGTGTTGCAAAACGATAGTTTTAAATAAGGAGTATTTATGCCACCTAAAGCAAAATTCAGCAAAGAAGAAATAATTGATGCCGCATTTAAAATTACTTGCCGCGACGGATTCGATGCGTTGACTGCACGTTCTCTTGCGGCAGAGTTGGGTAGTTCACCCCGCCCGATTTTTACCGTATTTAACGGAATGGAAGAGGTGCAAAACGAGGTTAAAGCGGCGGCAACTAAGTTGTACGAACAGTACGAGGATGAAGAAATGAGCGGCGAAAAAGCGTTTAAAGGTTCCGGTACGGGCTATATCCGTTTCGCCGCAGAACAGCCTAAACTTTTTCAGCTTCTGTTTATGAAGGAGAGGGAAAATGTTCCTAACCTCGATTCGATTTTGTCCGTAATAGATAATTATTACTATAAGATTTTAGGTACTGTTGAGTCTGAATACGGCTTCACAACAGAAACCGCAAAAAGAATTTATTTGCATATGTGGTTATATTCGCACGGGATAGCGTCACTTATTGCAACCAAAGTTTGCAATTTTACACAAGATGATATTTCGGAAATGCTGAACGACGTCGGCGCAGGAATAATAAGAAAATACAAGGCGGAAGGAAGGAAATGATTAAAGCGGAAAATATTGTAAAGACATATAACGGCGGAACGGTTGAAGTATTAAAAGGCATTTCGCTAGAAATAAAAGATAGTGAAAGGGTTGTCATTCTCGGTGCGTCCGGTTCCGGTAAGTCAACGCTTTTAAGCGTCCTTTCGGGGCTTGAACGTGCAGACGGCGGCAAGGTTTTATACGGTGAAAACAATTTATCTTCTATGACGGAAAAGCAGTTGACGGAATTCAGAAGAAACAACGTAGGATTTATCTTTCAACAGTATTATTTGCTGCCCCATTTGAATGTAGAAAGCAACGTTAAAATGGGTGCGGATTTGATTGGAAATAAGGACTTCCGTGAAATTATAAAGGCGGTTGGACTTGAAGACAAGTTGAAGAATAAACCGTCCGAGCTTTCAGGCGGGGAACAGCAGCGTGTTTGCATTGCCCGTGCGCTTGCAAAAAATCCTAAAATACTTTTTCTTGACGAGCCAACGGGCGCGCTTGACGAAAAGACGGGTAGAGAAATTCTTGATTACATTTTAAAAATGCAACATGAGCGCGGCTTCACAATGGTTATGGTGACACACAACCTAAACATAGCCGAAACAGCTGACACCGTTATAAAAATGAACAGCGGCATTATAACCGAAGTTTATCATAACGCAACCCCTAAAACTGCGTTTGAAATAGGGTGGTAAGCTATGGTTATAAGTTTTAAAGATGCTTTGAAGCTGTTTGGAATAATGATTGTTGCGTTTTGCGCCGTGTTCGTTTGCACATTCTTTCTGAACTTTTATATGGACGCCATCGCAATAAAGGATACGGTTGCCGATGCGCAGCAACCTTTATACGATGCGCAACTTGCAACAGCGAAGTTTACTAGCGCAATAAGCGGCGGTTTCCTAGGTTTAATTGCAATAGTAATGGTAGTGTTTTATATAAAACTGTATGTTGACGGACATATGCGCCAGCTCGGAATACTTAAGGCTATGGGCTGGTCGGATGCAAAAATCGCACTTCGATTCTGGGTGTTCGGGCTAAGCGTATTCATCGGTACTGCGCTCGGCTTTGTGGCAGGGCATATAGCAATGCCGTTTATCTATGAAGGTTTGACAATTGATACACTTAATATAGAAATTCATTTCCACGTGATATTGCTAATTTTGCTTGTATTTGTGCCAACAGTTGTTTATTCTCTCTTTTCGTGCGGTTATGCTTATCTGGCGCTTCGTCGCCCCGTTAACGACATGTTGAAAGGCAGAACCGAAAGAAAATCAAAAAAGTGTAAAGAAAAACCCGCAAAAGCGGGCAAAGAACATTCCTTTTTGGTTGAAACATGTTTTAAGACTCTCGGAAGTAAAAAGCTGCTTGCATTCTTCGTTGCCTTTGCGTGCTTCTGTTTTTCCGCTATGGTGCAGATGGGGGCTTCGATGAAGCAACTTTCTACTGAAACAATGGGTTTAATGATTTTAATAATCGGCATAGTTCTTGCTGTAACCACAATGTTTATGGCGGTTACATCACTGATAAGAAATAATGTAAAAACCGTTTCAATGATGAAGGTGTTCGGCTATTCTGCAAAAGAGTGCGCCTTGTCAGTGTTCGGAGGATATATTCCGTTTGCCCTTTTGGGGTTTGCGGTTGGTACGGGATATCAATACGGGCTTTTAAGTTTAATGGTAAACATCGTCTATAAAGACGTGGATATGGTGCCGGATTATAACTTTAACGTTCCCGTGTTTTTCATAACTCTAGCTTGTTTTGTAGTGCTGTACACTGCAGTTATGGCGGCGTATTCTTTCAAACTGAGTAAAGTATCCGTAAAAGAAGTAATGCTTGAAAATTAGTTAGCTATATAATATAGAAATGGCGGCTGACTTTTGTCAGTCGCCATTTCTTGGTACTCCCGGCGGGAATCGAACCCACAACGGCCCCTTAGGAGGGGGCTGTTATATCCATTTAACTACGGAAGCA
>JAIDQV010000125.1 GCA_029062045.1 Clostridia bacterium | reverse complement strand
GATTAATTTTGTTTTTTATTGACAAATTAAGTAAAAAGAATTAAAGTTTTACTGTATGATTTACACGGTAACGTTTAATCCTTCTTTGGATTACTACGTACAAGTAAATAATCTTAAAGGCGGAATCGTCAACCGCACCTCTTCTGAAAGGCTTGCAGTGGGCGGCAAAGGGCTGAACGTTTCGCTTGCATTAAAAGAGCTGGGTGAAGAAACTTTTGCCTTGGGCTTTGTTGCGGGATTTACTGGCAAATACATTCGGGACAAGGTTACCGAATTGGGTCTTAATTACAATTTTATTGAAGTAGACGGGCAAAGCCGCATAAACGTCAAGGTAAAAAGCAACACCGAAACGGATATTAACGGCACGGGTGCAAAAGTTACGGCAAACGACGTAGGAAAACTTGTGCGCAAACTTAAAGCTCTTTTAAAAGAGGGCGACTGGCTGGTAGTGTGCGGAAGCGTGCCTTCTACGCTTGATTTCAACGCATACGCAAACCTGTTCAAAAAGTTAAAGAACATTAAGGGCGTAAACATAGTTGTCGACGCGTGCGGAAAACTTTTAACCGAAACGCTTAAATACAGACCTTTTCTTATTAAGCCCAACGTTTACGAGATGTGTGAAATTTTCGGGCTCAGCGCAATACCCGACGTTGAGGGCATTTTTGCGTGTGCGCGCAAATTGCAGGAAATGGGCGCAAGGAACGTAATAGTTTCAATGGGCTCTGCGGGGGCTGCTATGGTTACAGAAACAGCGCAATCAATGTACGTAAGAGCAACGCGCGGACAGCTTGTAAATTCCGTTGGCGCGGGCGACAGTATGGTTGCGGGATTTATCCACGAATATATTAAAACGGGCAACTACTTTTCGGCGCTTAACTTTGCAACGGCGGCGGGCAGCGCTTGCGCGTTCACCAACGACCTTGCAACCAAAGAACAGATTGAATACATCGAATCTTTAATGTTATGATTAAACTGTATTTTTGCCGCAAAAATGAGATAGAAGAAACGCTAAAAAACGCGTTAGACCCCCATATATGTGGCAAATACGCTATAAATTACGGTACTTACGGGAAACCTTACATACAGGGAAATCCCGTCTTTTTTTCAATTTCACACAGCGGGGACGAGGGCGTTATTTTAATTGCGGACAAGCAGTGCGGCGTGGATTTGGAAGTATTCAGAAAGCGCAAAATTAGTTCGTATTACAGCCGGCTTTCCGAGCGCGAAAGGGCGGAAATTCAAGAAGATTACAAACTTTTATTAAAGAATTTTGTTGCAAAAGAATCTTATATAAAATATCTGGGCGGAACGGTAGGCTGGATTAAAAGACTTGAATATTTCGACGGTGCAATTTACTTTGACGGTAAAAAAGCCGACTGCGAGATTAAAGTTGAAAATTATGGAAACCGCGCCGTTTACGCCGTATGCACAGGAGAAACAAAATGATTTGCTTTGTTATAGCGATGGACAAGGAAGCCGCGCCTGTAATTTCCGCAATGGAACACGTTAAAGAGAAAAAGTTAAGCGGAAAGCGCGTAGTCTTCGGAACTTTGTTTAAGAAGAAAATTGCAATAGTTGTTTGCGGCGTGGGAAAGGTTAACGCCGCTTGCGGAACTCAACTTGCCATAGACAAGTTAAAAGCCGAAAAAATCGTAAACATAGGCGTTGCGGGCGGGCTTAATAAAGGCGTTGCCGTCGGTGAAGTTTATCAGATTTCCCACGTGGTGCAATATGATTTCGATTTGGTCCAAATCAGCGGGAAACCCGTAGGCACTCTTGACGGATACGAAGAAAATTATCTTCCTTTACATACTTGCGGTAAATACTCCTTAAAAAGGCTTGCCACGGGCGACAGGTTCAACGACAGCAAGGACGACTATAAATTGCTTACGAAAGAGCTTGGGGCCGACGTACGCGATATGGAAGGCGGCGCTGTTGCGCAAGTTTGTATGCAAACGGGCTTAAAGTGCTATTCTTATAAAATCATTTCGGATTTAGCGGGCAGCGGCAGTACTACCGAGCAGTATAAAAAGAACCTTGCCCTTTGCTTTGAAACGCTTAAACGCGAACTTAAAAACATAACGGACGAAATTTATGGATAAGATACCTTCGTTTTCAAAAAATCACGATAAACTTGCTACGGGATTACACTTTTGCAACGAGTTGCACGGCGTATCAACCTGGGACTTACGGTTTAAAAAGCCCAACTGCGGGGACTACATCTCCCCCGCCGCTTTGCACACGGTTGAACATCTTCTTGCAACAGTTTTAAGAAATTCTTCAAAAAAAGACGATATTATCTATTTCGGGCCTATGGGTTGCAGAACGGGATTTTATCTTTTAACCGTAAACCTTGGCTACGAACAGGTTCTTAATCTTTTGAAAGAAAGTTTTGCCGTTGCGCTTAGTTTTACCGAAGTGCCCGGCAACAAGCGCGAAGAGTGTGGAAATTATTTAGAACACGACTTGGAAGGCGCAAAGCGCGAATGTGAAAAATATTTGGAGATTTTAAAAAGCCTATGAAACCTTTTGGCGGCGGCTGGGACGAGGTGCTTGCCCCCTTGTTTGCGGACGAAAAGTATTTAAAAATACGCGAATTCCTGAAAAAAGAGTATTCAACGCATATCGTCTACCCCGATATGTACGATTTGTACAACTGCTTCCGCTACACGCCGCTTTCCTCGATAAAGGCGGTAATTTTGGGGCAGGACCCCTATCACGAACCGAACCAGGCGCACGGGCTGTGCTTTTCGGTTAAAGAGGGCGTAAAACTTCCACCTTCGCTTCAAAATATCTATAAAGAAATAGAGAACGATTTGGGCATTAAAGAACCCGATTGCGGCGACTTGACGAAGTGGGCGAAAAACGGCGTTCTTCTTTTGAACACGACCTTGACCGTAAGAGAACACCAGGCAAATTCCCACGCGAATTGCGGCTGGGCCTGGTTTACGGACAGCGTGATAAAGCTGATTTCGGACAATACCGAAAACACGGTGTTTATTCTTTGGGGCGGAAACGCGAGAAGCAAAGTCCCCCTTATCGACAGCAAAAAGCATCTTATTTTACAGTGTGCGCACCCCTCGCCGCTGTCTGCGTATAACGGATTTTTCGGGTGCAAACATTTTTCGAAAACTAACGAGTATTTACTCGCACACGGCAAAGAACCGGTCGACTGGGATTTGAATAGATTATGAAGTATATAGTTGTATTGGGTGACGGTATGGCGGATTGGAAAATACCGTCACTTAACAATAAAACCTGCCTTGAATGCGCAAAAACCCCGACTTTGGACAGTATTATAGCTAAGTCTGAAATTGGGCTTTGCAAGACTGTGCCAGATGGTTTTAAACCCGGCTCGGACGTGGCGAACATGTCGGTTTTGGGCTTCAACCCGCAAAGCTATTATACGGGGCGCTCGCCCTTGGAAGCCGTTTCGATGGGCATTAATTTGAAGGATACCGACGTAACGATAAGATGCAATCTTGTTACCCTGTCAGATGACGAACCGTACGAAAAAAAGGTGATGCTTGACTATTCGGCAGGGGAAATTTCCACCCAAGAAGCCCAAGAACTTATCGCCTGCTTAAAAGAAAATTTCGATAGCAAAGACTACAAACTTTATGCGGGAATACAGTACAGACACTGTTTGGTTGTAAACGGCGGCGCGACAGGCGCGCAGCTTACCCCGCCCCACGATATAAGCGATAAAATTATCGAAAATTACCTGCCAAAGGGCGTTAATTCAAGCATATATGGGGGTCTATTGAAAAAAAGCTATGAAATTTTGTCTTCCCATCCCGTCAACTTAAAGCGCATAAAGAAAAGCAAAAACCCCGCCAACAGCATATGGCTGTGGGGCGAAGGCACCAAACCCGCGCTTGCCGACTTTGAAAAGCTAAGAGGCTTAAAGGGCGGAATAATTTCCGCCGTTGACCTTGTAAAAGGACTAGGTTTACTTGCGGGAATGAAGATTATAGAAGTCCCCGGCGCGACCGGCAATTACGACACGAATTTCCAGGGCAAGGCGAACGCCGCCGCGGACGAGCTTATAAACGGGCTAGACTTTGTTTATATCCATATGGAAGCCCCCGACGAGTGCGGACACCACGGCGATTATAAAAATAAGATTTATTCGATTGAGCAAATAGACAGCGTCGTTAAAACGATTATCAACCGTTTAAGCGCGGCGGGCGAGGACTATGCAATTCTCTTCTGCCCCGACCACCCTACCCCCTGCGAAATAAAGACGCACACGTCAGACCCCGTTCCCTATCTGTTGTATTCAAACACGAAAAACCTTTTTAACGGCGCAAGCCGATATACCGAGGACGAAGCCGCAAAAACCGGTGAATATTTGCCGCAAGGGCATCTACTTATAGACAAACTGCTTTCGATAAAATAAAAAAAACCGCCGCGCGATGCGCGGCGGTTTCTATTTAAATGTCAAACAATTTCCAAGGGTTATCTTCTTTGGGGGGCTCAATCATAAATTTCAAACTTTCACCCGTTGTAGGGTGCTTGAAGCGTAAACTGTACGCCCAAAGCGCAAGTTTGCCTTTAACCGCCTTATCCCCGCCGTAACGCATATCACCGTAAACGGGGCAGTTAATTGCCGCGGTTTGAACGCGTATCTGATGCGTTCTGCCTGTGTGCAGGGTTATTTCCGCAAGGGAAAGCCCCGCTTTTTCTTCCTTAATTTCGTACTCTAACGAGGCAAACTTCGCACCTTCTTCGGTCTGTGTGCAAACGTAAACGGTGTTATTTATGCTGTTTTTTCTTAAATAATTCTCTAAAACGGCCTTTTTCTTTGAAGGAGTTCCGCAAAGAACTGCATAATACTTCTTCTCGAACCCGCCGTTTTTCATTTGCTCCGAAAGTCTTGCCGCCGCTTTTGAAGTTTTGGCAAAGACCATTACTCCGCCCGTAGGGCGGTCAAGCCTGTGTACAAGCCCCAAAAACGCGTTGCCGGGCTTGTTGTAGGCTTCCTTCAAATAGTCCTTTACGCAATCGAAAAGGTTGTAATCTCCGCTTTCGTCGGGACAGCACGCAACCATTTGCGGCTTTAAAACGACGATGACGTGGTTATCTTCATACAGAATTATAAGTTCACTCTTTTCCATAGCCTTCTCCCGTGAAAAGTCCGCTTGCACCGCAGGGAAGGGGAATGCCCTCTTCGGTGGCAAGCCCGACTTCGTAAGCATCGGTACTTCCCTTAAAATCCTTCAAGGCAAGCGTTAAGATATTTTTAAGAACCGCGGGTTGCAACCCCGTAGTGTAGCTGTTTATTAAAAAGAACACGGGCTTATCAGAAAGAATTTGCACGCACTGCTTTACGAAACCGAAAAGGTCGCGCTCAATCTTCCACATCTCGCCGTTGGGTCCCCTGCCGTAGCTGGGCGGGTCCATAATAATTCCGTCGTACTTGTTGCCGCGGCGTATCTCGCGCGAAACGAACTTCATACAATCGTCCACTATGTAGCGTATGCCGCTTCCCACACCCGAAAGGCGCGCGTTCTCGCCAGCCCTTTCAACCATGCCTTTTGCAGCGTCCACGTGGGTAACCTTAGCCCCCGCTTTTGCGCACGCAACGGACGCCGCACCCGTGTAAGCAAAAAGGTTCAAAACCTTAATTTCCCTGCCCGAATTTTGCGATTGGGCCCCACATATGAGGCGTTTAAGCTCATTCCAGTTGACTGCCTGCTCGGGGAAAAGCCCGGTATGTTTGAAGCCCATAGGCTTGATTTTGAAGGTTAAATCGCGGTAAGAAACAGTCCATTCCGCGGGGAAAGATTTGCGCGTTTCCCAAGCGCCGCCGCCCTTTTCACTGCGGTGATAAACGGCGTTTATGCCCGCGTGGGAATATAAATCCTTTCCGCTCCAAATAACCTGCGGGTCGGGGCGAAGCAAGATTACGCCCTTCCAGTTTTCAAGTTTCATTCCGTCGGAAGTGGCAATTATTTTATAATCTTTCCAGTCGTCGGCAATTCTCATAAAATTATTATAACAAGCCGCTTTAAAAATGTAAAGTGATTTGAAAGGGCGCGCACAGCAAAGCAGTGCGCGCCCCGCGTAGCATAAACGTATTTTATATGCTGTAACTGTACAAAACGTTGAAAAGGGGTCTGTAATAGCT
>JAIDQV010000124.1 GCA_029062045.1 Clostridia bacterium | reverse complement strand
CGATATAAGCTCGCTTCCTCCCGAACTTTTAAGAAAGGGCAGATTTGACGAAATATTTTTCGTAGACTTGCCTTCCGCAAAGGAAAGAGAAAACATATTCACCATTCATTTAAAGAATAAAGGCAGAGATTATAAAGCACTCGGCTTGGATATGGACAAGCTGGTGAAAGCAAGCATAGGCTTTTCGGGCGCGGAGATAGAAGAAGTTGTAAACGAGGCGTTATTCAACGCCTATGCGGAAGGGCAAAAAGATGTTGAAATGAAAAACTTATTAGACTGCATTAAAGCAACGTCGCCCCTTTCCAGAACGATGGCGGAAACTATTGCTAATTTGCGTAAGTGGGCTGAACAGCGCGCCCGTCTTGCAAGCAAGGAAAAGCCCGAACAGGTGCAGGAGCTCGGCGAAGAAGTTCCCAGATTACAGCAAGAATATAAAAATCCTTTTATAAACAAGAAAAAGAATGATTGAGAATAAAATTATCACTATCAAAAAAAGCAATACGTTTGATAAGGGGTGGACGTTGGTTACCCCTTATCAGACCGGGTTTTCAAGAAACAGGCATTTCAGTGCGTTGAACGTTCTCGATATAGTGCATGCAATAACAAAAAGCACGCGGGTGAACTTGATTTTAAGCGAGACTTGCCTGTCGTCGCAAATCGTCAATGAGCTTAAATGGGCAAACAAGTACATAGCGATAAACCTAATTGCAAAAAGTAAAGAGATAGTGGCCCGGTATGCACAATTAAATTTCAGTAAAGTCGAAATAGACGAAACCGTTGATTTTAACTATATAGCAATTAAAGGTAAAACGTATTTATATGCGCTGATTGCGGATGATTGCGTTGCCACGGACGATATTTTAAACAAAGTCTATTTTGAAAATACAACCGTATCCGAAAATTACGGTTTTACCGAAAATGCAAAGTCGGTAATTTTTATTGATAAAGACAACGACAAAGATTATTCGCACTTGCTTGACGCTTGTTTAAAAGCAAAAATACCCACGGCGTATCTGGTTGGCGTTAAGGCGTATAAGCAAGAATTAGTCCATAAATTTTTAAAGCTGAATGCAACGTTGTTGTGTTCGGATAACGTTAGAAACGGAATACTGTATTCTACGGATGACGAAAGACTTTACTGTGCGAATTTAACAGGCAAGGGTGTTTACACAACTATTGAAATAGAAAGCGCAACATATTACGTCGGACAACCGTTTGCGAATTGGAAGTGCGAGGATTCTGTAAAAGTAAACTTAATTCCAAAGGGCAGCCATTTTTGCGAAAACGGAAGCATTACCCCTTTAAACATAAAAGACGAAAAAATTATAGAACGCACCGTACATATTGACGGGATGGAAGACTTCGTTTTAGAGAAGTTCGATAAAAGCGAAACGGATAAGCACAATCAATACTGCACCGAAGCTAATAACGTAGTATACAATTTTACCCTTGTTCCGCCGTTATTTAAAACGGTTCAGATTTCCGATATATACAAAGGCGTTGAAACGTTATACAAAAAGTGGCAGGAGAAATCCAAGTCGATAAATTTATCCGAAATGTTGCGCGCTTTAAAAGATTTGGGGCTAAACGAAAGCGGGCTGAGTTTATTGTGTGAGCAAATAGTCGGGTTTGATAAACGTCTTACAAATATCGTCTCAAAGCATAATTACAAGAATTATTATGTTGACGTAAACAGCTTGGACGAGTCGGTAAATTATTCTTCGATTGAAGATTATTGTAAAGAACTGTTTACTAAATTAAACGCCGAAAGTTCCGAAACCAAGTTTGACAGATTCGATAACGAAATCGCCGGATACAGACAAATAATTGAAGAAAAGAAGGCTTTAATTGCAAGCGGAACGGACGTTTTAGGCAATGAGCGTTTTATAAAAATCTTTGAAAAGAAAATTGCCGATGTAACGGACAAAAAACAACGGTTTTCAGGCAGTGCCGCCGCAAGGGACAACAAACAGTCAGATGAATTTTTGGCTTTTTGCAATCAGATTGTAAACGGCAAGTTTGTTGAAGAAAAGCATGAAACCGATTCTATCGGCAACGTATTGGCGGCAAAGGAAATATCAAAAATCGAAAAGCTCAATTTATTTGTAAAAACTTATCTTTACGAATTTAATCAATTTGTAATTGCAGTAAAAGATTTGCTTAAAAAGTTCGGTTCAGCCGACATCCCTACGGATTATATAGTCTACGAGCAGGACGGCAAACGCGTCATAGCGATTGAAAGCGAGCAAGAATTTTACGAAACGGAAAATATAAGAAAACATTTCAATTTGAATTGTGCGGCAAGGAGGTAATATATGAGTGCAAGGACAACGGTGGAATCCTTTACACCTATAGAAATTAAAATTACTTGTATCGATAAAAAATCGGTTTGTGAAATCGAAGAAGCGGCAATTTGCGCAGTTAAACAAAAATTAGATAAGTTGAATATCATTTTCAAAAATCTCAGCGTGTACTGCCATGATAACCTTTTACTGATAAACGACAGATACGGAATATGCAAGGACTTGGAAGAAATAGCCAGTGCTTTCGGTTTAAACGTTCAAGCAGTGCAATGCGGCTTACGCGGTAAATCCTATATAGTGGAGGAACCGTTAATTAAATTGATTAATGCTACAAATTCTTTGTTTTCTGTTTCTAATTATGCAAACAGTCAAATTACGTCGGAGCTGATTTCTGTTATAGAAAAAAGCAAGACGCAGGCTAACGTTAAGTCTGACGTCTCGGAAATATTAAAAGAAATTAAAGAGAAAGGTTATTACTCTTTAAACGGCAAGCAAAAGGTCACAAGCGTATATGATGACGCTGGCTTAATCAAACAGGAATTTGGGGAGATTGTTTCGGACGAAGCACAACTTTCCGCCCGTTTAAAAAATTATATGACCGAAGCTAAATCCACTATCAACAAGGCAAACGAAAACCTTCGTGACGGTACTGCAAAACTTCTTTACAGCCGTGCCCGTCAAATGGGGTACGCCGTTCAAGAAGAAAGAAACGGTAATCAAGTACAACTCGTATTAGTGAGGTGCGGATAATGGCAGATAAAAAGATAGTAATTCAATTAGACGATAAGGGCGGTATAAAAGCCGAAACGTTCGGAATGGTAGGCACCGAATGTCTTGATGAACTTGACAAGTTAATGAAAGGTATTGCTTTGTCAGGCACAACCGAAAAGAAAAAAGAATTTTTCGAGCAGGAAACAACTACCTCGAATAAGGTTGTAAATAAGCGTGATTAATTATAATGATTGTTGCGTTATAGAAAACGAGCATTTGTACGGGCCCGGCAAACGGTTACTGATTTTTACCCAAGGGTGTTCCATACATTGTAAGGGGTGTGTAAATCCTCATATGTGGAATTTCGGATGCGGAAAAGATATAACCGCGGCGGAAGTTTTAAATATCTGTAAAGAAAATAAAGTTGACGGAATTACTTTACTCGGCGGGGAACCGCTAGATCAGGCTACGGCAATTCTCGAAGTTGTTAAACTTATAAAAGACAACGCCTTTTCGGTAATTCTGTTTACGGGATATACGAAGAAAGAGCTAAAAGGCGACCAAGTAAAAGTTTGGGGACTAGCCGATATAGTTGTTAGCGGAAGGTTTATCGAAAGCAAAAAAAATCTGTATATGCAGTTTCGCGGCTCAACAAATCAAAGAGTATATACTCATAAAGGCAGGTATAAAGATTATAAAGCAGTTGACGGACAAACCGTTGCTATATTAACGCTGGACGATAAAGGCAGTTTAGATATAAAAGGCTTTTTCTCCGATGAGATAAAAGAAATTATTAAATAATATTGTTAAAGAAAGGGAGGTCCGGATATCGGACTTCCCTTTCGGCATAAAAAGCAAAAAAATAAATACAACCCGTCTGAAATCAAACGGGTTGCATTTTGCGCGCCAAAATGGACGTAAGTTGAACACTATCGGCTTATGCCCGTCGCACTTGACAAACAGGCGTATTTTAGGTTATCATTTAATCAGTAGATAAGAGAGATGAAACAAATGAAAGTGAGAAAAGTGCAAAAATTTGACTTTGTAAAACGGCCGAAGAGGGCGAGCGGACTTTTAATGTGGGTGGCGCGCAACTTTGTAATTCCGTCCGAATTGAAGGGGAAGCCCCTCAAAATCCAAAAAATCAATATGGACGGGTTAAAGCCGCCGTATTTTTTATTGCCTACGCACGCAAGCGAATTGGATTTTTCGGTAATGTTCCGTGCGGTGGCGCCCTATAAGCGCATGAACAGCGTGTGCGCAATCGACGCAATACGCGACAACGGCGAATGGCTCATGCGCAGTCTTGGCATTATCGGCAAGCGCAAATTCATAAAGGACTATAACCTGATAAGAAATTTGCGTTATTGCGTTGAAAAATATAAGGACATAATCTGTATTTATCCCGAGGCGAGATACTCGCTTGACGGCTGTCAGTCGTTCGTGCCTCCGTCGGTGGGTAAGCTGTGCAAGCTGTTAAAAATTCCCGTCGTTGTTCTGAGAATGCACGGAAACTTTATTTGCGAGCCGCAGTGGAACAAGAACACGCAAAGGCTTCCGCTTTCCGCCGAAATAGAACAGATCGTGACCGCCGACGAGATAAAAATTATAAGCGTCGAAGAGATAAACGCAAGGCTTAAAAAGGGCTTTATTTACGACGATTTTAAGTATCAGCTTGAAAACAAGATAGAAAATAAATTCGAACGCCGCGCGGAAGGACTTGAACACATTCTTTACCGCTGTCCCCATTGCGATACCGAATTCAAAATGTACACGAAGGGTACGAGGCTCTGGTGCGGGGAATGCGGCAAGGCTTGGCAGATGAATACCCTGGGTCAGCTGAAGGCGGAAGAGGGAGAGACCGAGTACAGTCATATCCCCGATTGGTTTAAGTGGGAGCGCGAGAAAGTCAGAGAGGAGGTAAGAAGCGGAAAGTACCGCTTCGAAAGCGAGGTGGAGGTGCATACTTTGCCGAACGCAAAGCGCTTTTACAGCCACGGGAAGGGAAAGCTGGTGCAGACGGAGAACGGAACCGTGCTAGACTGTACCGCCTACGGTGAGCCCGTTCATATTGAGTGGGGAGCCGCGGAGCTTGAAAGCGTGCATATCGAGTACGACTATCCGTTTAATAAGAAGAAGTATAAACGCAATATTTTGGGTGATTGCGTGGATATATCCACCAACGACGACAGCTATTGGCTTCACCCTATCGGGAAGAGGTTGCAGCTTACGAAAATTTCTTTCGCCACGGAAGAGATTTACGAGTTTGCCCATGAAAAGATTAAAGGTTAAAAACTATTTGCGCCTTTGGCGGCGCGCCACAGTAACAATCAAAAACAGAGTAAGCTAAAGCCTACTCTGTTTTTTTGGCGCGGAAGAAGGGATTTGAACCCTTGCTACGGTTTCCCGTACTACTCCCTTAGCAGGGGAGCCCCTTGA
>JAIDQV010000123.1 GCA_029062045.1 Clostridia bacterium | reverse complement strand
TTTACGGCACTATCGAAATAAGCGACAAAGCGCTTCGCGCTTCCCGCGATACTTCGGGCGCGTTCGTCAACCTTGTGAACGCCGAGATGGAAGGGCTTGTTTTAAGCGCAAAGCAGAACTTCCAAAGAATGCTTTTCGGCGACGGGTCGGGTGCAATATGCAAAATAACTTCAAAGTCGAACGACACCACTTACAAAGTCGACAGCGTAAAAGAATACTACGTCGGAATGTGCGTCGATATCGCCGGCACAGGCATTACGGGCAGTGACATTACGGGTCTTTACATAACGGGCGTAAACGCCAAAAATTCCACGGTAACGTTCTCTTCAAAGATAACTTCGACCGTAGTCGGCGGAAAAATCTATCCCCACGGCTCTATGGATAACGAAATTACGGGCCTCGGCGCAATTTTCGACGGCTCTACGCTTTACGGCTATTCAAAGGACGACGAGCCCTACTTCGCCCCCTATAAAGTGGACGCGGACGGCAGTCTTACCGAAGAAGCTCTTACCGACGTCATCGATTATATGGAAGAAAACTTCAACAGCAATGTGAATATGATTATCTGTTCATATAAGACGAGAAAGAAGATTGCGGCGCTTATTGCAAACGAAAGGCGCGTTGTAAATTCAACCGACGCAAATACGGGCTTCGGCGTGGTTACGGTGAATAACATCCCCGTGTATGCCGACAAGTTCTGTCCCGAAGACAGAATACTGTTTTTGAACACCGAAGACTTTTGCTTATCCCAGCTTTGCGATTGGGAATGGCTTGAAGACGAGGGTGGCAAAATCTTAAAGCAGGTGCCCGGTAAAGCGGCTTACTGCGCAACACTTGTAAAGTATGCCGAACTTATCTGCAAAAAGCCTTGCGGACAGGCTATGCTTTACAACTTTACAACTGCTAAAACCGAACAGCAGTAATTAAGTTTGGTGTGCGCGCCGCACGTAGCGCGGCGCGCATTAACTTAAAAGAAGGAGGTAAAATGAAGGTAAAAGATATAATCGTAACGGCGCTGATGTTTGTGGGGCGTGATGATATTTCAAAAAAACTTGCAAATGATGAGGACGACGTCGAACTCACCGCCGAGGAAAGCGAGGTGGTGGAAACCCTTTTATACTGTTTCAATTCGGTTGAAGACGAGCTGGCAAGATGCTATATCCCTCTTGAAACCGTCGAAAATTTATCGTCCGAAAACGGCGTTTACAGCTTTGCCGATTTCAGCCTGCGGCCCGTAAAAATAATTTCTGTTAAGTCGGACGGGAAACCCGTTAAATATTCCATTACCGCGCTCAGCTTAATTACCGACTGCGCGGAAATCACGGTTGAATACGCTTACGCCCCTCTCAAAAAAGGGCTGTCCGACGATAGCGAGTTTTCTTCCGTCTTAGCAAGCGACAAACTTGTTGCGGCGGGCACGGCGTCCGAATTCTGTCTTATCGACGGTGAAGCGCAGCTTGCCCAAACGTGGGAAAGCGTTTACCGCGGTGAAATAGAAACCCTTCAAAGAACGCGTTTAAGCGGGCTTCACCTGCCGCCGAGGAGGTGGGTGTGAGTTGTAAAAAGGTGTTCCCCAAAACTTCGCTTAAAAAAGTTGACGTTCTTGCCGCGGAAGGTGCAATAAATGTAGGCTGTTACAACGTAGGCGGCAAACTTATTCCCGCACTTAATTCGGTAAGCAAAATTTGCGATACCGAAGCGGAGGCGCACGCCGCGTGGTATGCTGCAAACATAAAAAAGTACGTTCTCTATGCCGGAAAATATGCGTATACTTTCGATGAAACCGTGTCTGAATCAACAAGAAGCGGAATGAATGCGGTACAGCCCACGTTCATCGAAACCGTGTATTCGGGCAGCAATGCGGCTTTTCTTGTGGGCGATAGCGCCTATTGCGTAATAACTGCCGTTAAGAATACCAACAGGCCGTTCAGATTTGGGATGCACGGCAGCGTTCTTAAAAACGGAAGGTTTTTTTCGCTGGATAATGCAGATCCGCTCAAAATTCATTGGTCGGGTGAAAAAGGCATGGAAGACAGGGTAAGCGGAATTTCAGGCGCGGGTTGGGCAATCGTACAATACGGCTACGGCGAAATTTTGAACTTAATCGTTTATAAGGATAAACTTGTTGCGGTCAGGGAGTTTGGGCTTACTTTTTTATCGGCCTACGGCACGCCCGAAAATTATAAGCTCAGCTATCTCGAACAGCAGTTGCCGAAAATTTACAAAAACACCGCCGCAGTGGTTTGTGGAAGACTTGTATTTTATACCGAGGACGGACTGTATTTTTACGACGGCAACAAGGCTGAAAAATGCAGTTTAGCCCTTGCGGAAGAGATGCAAGACCCCACGGCGCTTTCTTGCAAAGACGAAAAGTACTTCCTTTGCGGTAAAAGCAAAACGCTCGGAAGAAGGGCGGTTCTTGTTTATGACGCCAAATTAAATTCTACCTACTTAATAGATTTTCCCGCCGACGCGATTGCCGCGGGTGAAAGGCTTTTAACTTATTCGGGTTTAGCCGAGTGCGAATTGAAAACCGGCGGAGAATTTTCCTTTACAAGCGGTGAAATAGACTTTTCGTCGACCGGTGCAAAGGTCTTGAAAGAGGTAATTTTAAAGGGTGCAAAAAACGCAAAGATAGAAGTGTCAAATGGCGTTATTTCGCGCATAGTTGGGGGTGTACGGGGAAAATTCCGTCCTAACTTGCGCGGGGAATGCTTTAAAATAACCGTTTGCGGCAGCGAAAAAATAAGCGGCGTTTTAGCCGTTGCGGAGGTTATGGATGGAGTTTGACGTAGTTGAAATTTCGCAGGACGAACTGAAAAATTTGACAGCCGTTCAAATGCAGATTTTAAGAACGGCGCAAAAGAGCAAGAACGAGCTTGTGCACAAAATGGAAAAAGAGTTTGAGCTTTTTAAAAAACTCGTCTACACCGACGATATGAAGGAAAGCTCGCTTTTAGAGCAAAAAGAGGCCGAGCTTCAAGCCGAGCTTGACTACCAGCTTGCAATAATCGTTGAGCAGTATGAGTACGGTATGCAATTAAGCGAGCCCTACATTCCCGAGCATCCCGATGCGGGACAAGTCGGGTACCTTGTAGACTATACCTTGCCGTATTCCGACAGGTACAGCATAGTCAGGGAATACTACCTTGCTATCAAAGACCCTACGCAAAGAATGAATCTTTACGCTAACGACGAGGTTGCAAAGGACTATTTATCAAGCTATTACAGGGCGCTTTTCAACGTTTTGTACAGTTACAGTATATAAAACGCGGGGCGCGCACGGCTTTGCCGGTCTCTTATACACATCGGACG
>JAIDQV010000122.1 GCA_029062045.1 Clostridia bacterium | reverse complement strand
AATCGGACGTGTGCAGAATTTTCATTTACGACTTAAAAAATTTATGACAAAATGCGGCGAAGTGTGTTGATTTTTGAACCGTTTACAGTTATAATGTAATTCACCGCTATTTTAAATTATAGTTCATTTGAATTAAGAAATCAAGCAAATAAGGAAATTTAGGTAAAATGGCTTTTCTTTCTGCCAGCGACGGTTTTATAAGAAAATCGACAACCAGCGTTGAAAACAAGTTCATCTCAAAGTATTTGCCCGCAATAGACGCAGTTGCGGCAAAGATTTACCTATACTCTTTATACCTTTTGCAGGGCGGTGTTTCCTATACGCTTATGGATTTAGCGCATAGCCTTGAACTTGACGAAGATAAAGTTAAAGAATATTTTGTTTATTTAGAAGAATTGGAACTTGTTTCAATAGTTTCCGAAAGCCCGTTTGAGGTAAAAATTCTCGAAGCTGAGAACGTTGCAGGTACGCCTAAGAAGTTCAAGCCCGAAAAATATTCCGACTTTACAAAGAACGCACAAAACGTTTTAAAAGGCAGGATGATTTCCACTAACGAATTCAGAGAGTACTTCGTTTTGATGGAAGAATACGGATTTGAGCAAAACGCGCTTATAATGATTATTAATTATTGCGTAAACTTGCACGGGGACAATATACGCGCCGCATACATAAAAAAAGTTGCAAAAAGTTTTGCCGAAGACGGCGCAACCACGGCAAAAAAGGTTGACGAAAAACTTTCCGCTTACACGTCTTCTACACCTGCTCTTATAAATCTTTTTAATGCGGCAGGCATTAAAAAGCAACCGGATTTAGAAGACGATAAACTCTATAAAAAATGGACGAACGAGCTTGGCTTTGACGATAAAGCGATTGTTTCAGCCGCAAAACAGTTCAAAGCAAAGAACTGCGAAAAGTTAGACGAAGCCCTTGCCGAGCTGTATAAAAACAGAAAATTCGACGTAAAAGAGATTGAAGATTACTGTAAAAGCAAAAACTCGATTTATGCGCTTACGATGGACATTGCGAAAAATTTGGGTGTATATATGCAAACCTCTGCACCCTATGTTGAAAATTACGTGAATGTTTGGTGCAATTACGGGTTTACACTTGATTCTTTGCGTGAAATTTCCTCATATTGCTTCAAGCAAGGAAAGAATTCTTTTGAGGAAATGGACGGTTTCGTCAACAAATTATACGATGACGGCGTTGTTGCGGAGAGCGCGGTTGCAGATTATTTGGAAAAACAACGCGCTGACGATAAGCTGATTAAAGAACTTTTAACGACTTGCGGGCTTGCAAGAAAAATTATCCCTTGGGACAGGGACAGCCTTGCCAGATGGCGCAGTTGGGGATTTAACGACGGAATGCTATTCGAGGCGGCAAAGATTTCTTCGGGGAAATCCAACCCCACCGCATACATGAACAGTGTGCTGTCTTCATGGAAAGCAAGCGGCATATTCTCACCTGACCAAATACCTTCAACTTCTCCCACACCCGCAAAAACCACGCAAAAAAGTGAAAGAGATATGCGCGTTGAGGTTGAACGGCATTATTACGATTTGAGACACACAGCCGAAGAGAACGCTGAAAAAGCGCTTAAACGCGCAACTTCCGACGAAATTTACGGTGACATAAGAAAGGAACTGAACGAACTTTCAATTAAGCTTGCCTTTGCAGAAATCCGCGACAAGAGCGAGGCCGAGAAAATTTCCGCTATTATTAAAGAACTTGAAGAAAAGGGTGACGAACGTCTTTCCGAACTTGCTATAAGTAAGGACGACTTTACCCCTCACTACTCCTGCAAAATATGCAACGACACGGGTTACGATAAATCCGGCAACCCTTGCAAATGTATGAAAAAGTTCATATCGGAGTTGAAAATTTAATGGATAAAACTCAAATATTCGGATTTATATCAGAACAAAAGACTGCTTTTATTGCATCAGTGGACGAGCAAGGTTATCCGGTAATACGCGCCATGCTTGCCCCCAGAAAAATAGACGGCAACGATATTTATTTTTCAACAAACACCTCGTCGAATAAGGTTAAGCAATTTATAGCAAACGATAAAGCTTGCGTATATTTTTATAAACGAGGCAGATTTAAATATCAAGGCTTATCAATAATCGGCGAAATGAAAATTTGCACCGACCAGGCTACAAAAGATATGATTTGGAAGTTTGGCGATAGTCTTTTTTACAAGCAAGGCGTAACCGACCCCGACTATTGTGTTTTGAAGTTTACCTGTAAATACGCAGAATATTATTGTGATTTTAAAATTGAAAAAATTGAATTATAACTCAAAAATGCTTGTAATTTATCGGGTTATGTTATAAAATTAACAAGCAACGCAGAGATGGCGGAGTGGTAAGCACTTCGTGCTTCGGTACGACGAACGCTGCACGTCCGCCCACTCTCAAACTTAATCAAAAAGCAGAGATGGCGGAGTGGTCGAACGCGCACGACTCGAAATCGTGTTACGGGCAACTGTACGGGGGTTCGAATCCCTC
>JAIDQV010000121.1 GCA_029062045.1 Clostridia bacterium | reverse complement strand
ACGGCGCACCTCCGCGCCGTCGGGCTTTATTCATAAAAGTTACTTTACTATCATAAAATAAACCACAAACTTCGTGAGGTTTATTTAATGGAAGAAGGACATAACTTATCAATCGAACAGTGTAAAAGAATAACGGCAACGGCAATTCAAAGCGTTGACACGTTTTCGGATAAGCAAATACTTTTATCTTACCAAAACGGCAGGATAGTTGTAAACGGCAGCGGAATGAAGATAGTCAACTTCTCTAAAACCAGCGGTGCGTTTTCCGCCACGGGTGAAATTTCCGCCGTGCGCTATATGCAAAAGGGTAGCAGCCTTCGCCAAAAACTTTTTAAGTAAAACGCATATAAGCAGCGCAATACTGTGTCAAGTTTGCGTTTTGCCTTGGTCATTTACGCGTAAGTAAACTCCCGTCGGCAAATCCGCACTTTCCTTGTCTTGCTTGCATCTCTGCGTTTTAAACTTGTGTACAGAAGATACATTGATTAAACGGAACGTTTATGCAATTCTTTGTTTTTATGACGTGTATGCTTTGCGGCATATTAAGCGGCGTCGTGTACGACGTTTTATTTATCGTCCGCTCTGTTTTGTGCGGCGTAGATAAGTCCGCTTATACCGTAAAGGATAAAATTTTCATAATTGCGGCGGACGTTTTATATTGCCTCGTGTTTGCGGCGGGGTTCATCTTTACGTCCGTTATGTTCGATTTCGAAGGCCTGCGCCTATACATGCTAATAGGCTGTGTTTTAGGTGCGCTGATATATTTAAAAAGTTTTCATTTAATAGTTGCATTTTTCTGTAAAAAAGTTTATAATAATTTTACTAAACTAAAGGAGAAACGCGGTGGAAGAACAAAGGCGCATTCGGATGGCGGCGGCGATAACGTTCAACGGGATACTGTTGATAGCAATTCTGACCGCCGTGATAATCTATCAGTTAGTAACAATCGGTTTAGGAAACGCACAAAAAAGGTCGCTCGAAAAAGAAATAAGCGAATACGAATTAAAGGTGGAGCAAGGCGAAAAGGACTTGGACTATCTTAAATCCGAGCAATTCCTTTTAGACAAAGCATTTGAAATGGGTTTCAGTTTCCCCAAAGATTAAATATGAAAATTTCAGCAATAGACATCGGTTCTAATTCCGTCCGCCTTGCAACATTCGCGGGCGGAAAAACTTTATATAAAACACTTAAAACCACCCGCCTCGGCGAAGGGCTATCACTTACGGGCAGGTTAAAGGAAGAGGCGATTGAACGCAGTGCGCAAGCAGTTGCGGGCTTTTACGCCAAGGCCATTGACGAGGGCGCGGACAAGGTCTACGCCTTTGCAACCGCCGCGGTGCGTTCGTCCGAAAACGGACAAGTTTTTATTGGGCGCGTAAAAGAGCTTTGCGGTTTAACCGTTCAAGTTTTAAGCGGTGAAGAAGAGGCAAAGTGCGGCATTTTGGGAGCGCTCGGTTTTGGTGACGGCGGAATTATCGACGTCGGCGGGGCAAGCGCGGAAGTAACCGTTCAAGCGGGCGGAAAGGTCGCCTATGCAAAAAGCGTAAATATAGGCACGGTTCGCCTTTACGATTTAGCGGGGCGCGATAAAGAGAAATTACTCAAAGTCATAAAAGAAAAAGTTAAAGATTACGGCGATTATACCGTCGACAATACCAAAATGTACGCAATAGGCGGTACGGCTTCGCGCTTAGGTTCTATAAAACACAATCTTAAAGAATACCACCCCGAAATCACCGACGGCACCGTATTGACGCTTGAAGAGATGTACGGCTTAGCAAATAAACTTTTATCTATGACGGTTGAAGAAATCCGTGCAACCACCATTTGCGGCAGTTCGGCGGAAATCGTTGGCGGAGGCTGTCTTTTAATTGCAGAGATAATGTCAAAGTTCGGAATTAAAGAAATCACGGTTTCCGAAAAGGACAATTTGGAAGGCTTCGTCCTGTTAAAGGAGGGGCGTCTGTGAAAAAAGGTGATGTAGCGGCACTCGTAATATTATCGCTTTTCGGACCGCTTATTTGGCTTTTAGGTTGCTGCTTGCGCTGTATTTCAGAGTACGGATGGTGGACGTTGGCGATTGTTGCCGGCGCGGTTGTTCTGTTGCCGGTTTCGTCATTTTTACACGAAGTCGGGCATATGCTTTTCGGCGCGATAGTTAAAATCAAGGCTGTACCCAAGTTTTCGCTTTTCGGTTCGTCAAGTTGCAAAATAATACCCAAAACGGATAAGAACTTAAAACAAAGATTTATATTCACTGCTTTGGGCGGTCTTATAATAAATTTTTTACTTCTTTTGTTCAGCGTAATTGCCGCGATAGACGCCGTAGGGCTTCCGTTCTGGGCGTCGGCGTTTTTCCCTTCGTGCTGGTATCTTATTGCGCTTAACGTTTTGCCGCTTACTTACAGTTCGGGTAAAACCGACGTAAACGTTGTTTGGGAATTAGCCGCAAACGAGCCGTGCGCAAAAGTCTTGCTTGCCGTCCTCACCGTGCAGGCGCAGGTTTTAAACGGAAAGCCTATTGAAGAGGTGGACGAAAACCTTTTATTCGACCTGCCTCAAATACAAGAGGACGACCAAGCGTTTATTTCTCTTACCGAACTTCGGTACGAGTATTTCAAAGCCAAAGGCGATGAAGAAAAGGCCGCGCTTTGGCATAACCGCTTCGAAGAACTCAAAAAAGAATATCTGTAATTTAAAAGCTCACCGCTATGTTAGCGGCGAGCTTTTTTTAGCTAATCCGATACAATCTTCCGAAGCAGTGCGGGCAAACCCTGCCCCATATTTCAGCCTGGGTTTTACATATGTGGTTGCCGCAGTTTCCGCACTCGAAAACCTCGTTTACAAAGTCGCCGTCCAACATAATTTTACAGTTAAATTTTTCCATAAAAAAAGTATATTTCATTCGCAATTTTTTATGCCGAAAATTAGAATTTTTTCTTCAAATTCTTGCATTTGATTATATAATATGGTATAATAAAAAAACGATAAAAGAAATAACTTTTAGGGGGTCATTATGCCTGATAAAATTGAGAACAATTACGACGCCAATTCCCTGCGTGCGTTAAAGGGTTTGGAACCCGTCCGCGAGCATCCCGGTATGTACATCGGACCTACCGACGAAAAGGGCTTGCACTGCCTTGTAAGAGAGGTTATAGATAACTCTATCGACGAGGCTTTGGCTGGCTATTGCGACACGGTTGAAGTGGTTATCACTGCCGACGGTTCTTGCAGCATTAAAGATAACGGAAGGGGTATTCCCACGGGTATCAACTCGGATACGGGTATAAGCGGCGTAGAGCTTGCCTTAACC
>JAIDQV010000120.1 GCA_029062045.1 Clostridia bacterium | reverse complement strand
GTTATATGGCTAAGAATTACTCAAACAGAAACAGAAAAAGAAAGGCTTTGATAGCTATGCTGTGCGCGCTGTCCGTATCCTGTACGGGGCTTGCGGCTGCCTGCGCGCCTAATAACGAAGAAAATCCCCCTTCTACCGCAGTTACGGCGAAAGAGGATACGCAGCTGTTAAAGAACGGAAACTTCGAACACTTCGATATTCCCGATAAAGCAGTTCATCTTATAAAGAACGTTAACAGCTGGTCGCTTAACGGCGATACTTCGGTTAAGTCGGGCATCATAGGCACTTCTAAATCCGACTGGGACAAGCTCACCGACCCCGACCTTGCGGGTACGCTTGACTATAATAACGACCTTTCCACGAGCAACGAAGATTACGTGAACTATAACTCTATGCGTTCGCGTGATATTCTTTACAAGGATACCTACGCCGCTACGCTTGCCGACGACAAGGTTGAAGACAGCTGGGTAACAAAGCACGACGGCGGATATGCGGGTTATTTCGGAATAACCGGCACGGGCACAGCCGAAGACCCTTATAAGCTGAACGGCGAAACCGTATATTACAGTGCGGAGGATAAAGAATTTTATTTAGACGAGGGTCACAACGAGCTTGTAAGAAAAGCCCTTATTGCAAACCCCGGCACGCACTACGGCAATTTTACAGAAGTAGACGGTAAATATTATTACGGCAGCACGCAGGTTTACGCGGACGACAAGGGCAATTATTACGTTAACGAAGACAAAGAAACCGACCCCGTAGGAAACGTGCTTATGATACACAACGCGGGAACGGACACAATCAACAACGGTATTCAGCAATACTACAGTTCAAATTCCATTACGCTCGAAGCGCACACCTCTGCGGAAATTTCGCTTTGGGTTAAAACTTCGGATTTGAGATTTGACAAGGGCTACATTGCGGGCGACGACGAAACAGACAAGGGCGCGTATATCGAAGTAGTTCAGACCGTTGCGGGCAGTGACATAGACTCCTTCAAGATTAAAGCCATTAACACCCAAAACATTGTTAAAGGCACGGAGACCGATTCTTTATTAAATAACGGCTGGGTGCAGTACACCGTTTACGTTAACGCTTGCGATTTTGCAGACACCACTATCCAATTAAAGCTGGGCTTGGGCGGTTCGGAAAACAACGAAAAGGTTACGGGCTACGCCTTCTTTGACGACGTACAAGTTAAGAAATACCGCACGCTTGGCGAAGACAGCAACTACGATAAAAACAAGGTTGAAAAAACCACTTGCTACTTGACCTCCGACGAGGAAGACAAAATCTTCCATGCGGACGGCGAGAACGCGAAAGACTTCCACTACCTTATCGACCTTACGTCAATAAAAGACGGCAACGATGAGCATACCTATCAGTCTGTTCCTTTCGGCAAGAATGTGAAAGTCGGTTTGACCACCGAAAAGAATTCCAAGGGCGTTGAGTACGCGGCAACTAAAAACCTTGACAAATCCAAGGTTGACAGCCTGCTTGATACAAAAGATAATCAGACAAACCTTAAACTTCCCAAAGACGTAAAGGAACGCCCCACTAAAGACGATATTATCAAGGTAATAACCGATAAAGATTACAAATTCGATAATAATAAGTATTCCGAGTTTTTGAATAACCTTACGGGTGAAAAGGGCGCGACTTATCTTCCCGGCGGAGCCGGCAGCAGTACGCTTGTAATGTTCTCGGCTTGGGGTACGCCTTACACCGCCACCATTTCCAACACTAACTTCAAACTTAACAACGACGGTTATCTTCTTGTTTCGTTCTGGGTTAAGACGAGCGATATGGGCGGCGAAACCGCAGCAACCGTAAAAATTTACGAATACAAAGACGCGGCTAATGAAGTTGTCAATGAGGACAGCGTTCAGACGCTTACCATTGACACGACAAACAGGACTACCGACTTCGAGGGCAAAGAGGATATTTATAACGGCTGGGTACAGTGCTTCTTCTTCGTGAAGAACACTACGGACGCAGACGAAAAAACTTTCAACATCGATTTCTCGTTCGGCGTTACGGAGATAGCCGAAGCAACTTCTTTTGAAAGCGGTTATGCGGCGATTGCGAAAGTACAGACCCTTACGATTAACGAAGACATTTACAACCTTGCTTCCGAAAACGATACCACAAAGCTGTTCTCTTTCAAAAAGACCAGCGACAAGGACGGCGGTACGGCTTTTGACGAAGCTACGGGCGTTAACAACGTAAACGAAGGAATTGCTACCCCCGACAGCTATACTTGGGCAAACGGCGGCAAAAACGTTTTAGGCAGTCTTACGGACACGACCGCTAATAAGAACGTGTTCTTGAATGCGGACGAAAAGCTGAACGCAGGTCTTATAAACAGGGACAGCTTCAAAGACTATTCATACGGCGATGAAATTTTGAAGAGCTTTTTGAGCACTGCTGAAAAATGGGACGACGTTTTCGGCAAGAACTGCTATCAGCCCCTTATAATTGTCAATAATTTGAGGGAATACGCGGTTAAAGCGGAAGCCGACAAAACCACTTACAAAAATTATTACACCTATGACGAAAGCACCCGTTCTTATGTCAAAGTCGGCGCAAATGACGAATACAACGAGAACGCAACCTACTACTCTTTATCCCAGGTTGTAAACAACGGCTTTATGGGTAAAGAAAAGACTGTTTCTTCAAACGGAAGAGAAGTTATCAGCGTGCGCGTAAAGGTTACGGGCGACGCGGTTGCGTATATCTACCTTGTGGACAGCGACGACACGGACGAAGTGCTTAGCTTCACCACCCCTTCCTACACCTTCTGGTACGACGAAGAGGGCAACGTTCTTAGAGAAGAACTTAAAGAAGACTGGACGACGGCACAGCACCGCGAACACATTATTTACACCTTGCGTGAAGACGGGCTTTACGACGGCAAAGACGGAAAACTTTACGGCAACCAGTGGAACCTTGTTAAGTCCTACAAAGACAGCAAGTACGAGGGCGTTGAGTATTACGACAAGAACGGCAAGGTACCCGGCGGTTACGACACCGTTTACGAGAACGACGGTGAAACCTATTACAAAGAGGACGGCACGATTGCAAACCACTACCTTTGCACGACGGACGGCACGCACGTTTACGAATATATCGACGGAAAGTATTATTACGTTGAAATAACCACGAAAGACGGCAAGACGACCGAAGTTACAAACACCGCAAAGGTTGTTGAGAATTTTGACGAACAATACGCAAGATACTCCAACCCCGACATTGACGAGGAACTTTTGGTAAAGGTTACCGAGAGCGACTGCACAAGTTTAGGCGACGAAAAAGGTTGGGTAACGGTTAACTTCGTAATTTCTGCGGGCAGTGAAGAAAAGAGCTACCGCCTTGCACTTTGGAGCGGCGACCGCAAGGAAACCGGCATTGACGAAAACGGCAACTATAAGTCCGGCGCGATTGCATTCGATTACAGCCACGCAACGGTTGACGAAAAACGCCTTGCCGCATACGAAAACGAAATTATAAACGCTTACAACAGCGCGATAATCGAAGTTAGCGACAAACATAACGAAGGAAAGAAAGACGAAGACAAAGTTGATTTGTTTAAAGGACTTGCTTCCGGAACGGACGTAAATATCCGTTCTTACGAGAAACTTGTTGCAGGGCTTGACAAAGAATACAGCGACGATATTTATAAAGAGTTAGTAAAAGCTGGTTACGTTGAATACGATTCCGAGAAAAACGAGTACAAGCCTACCTACACGGCAAGCTACTACACCTACACCCTTTACGATTCGGCAGCATTCGTTCCCTTCAATGCAACGACTGCGGGCGACGGTGAAACAGGTTACAACTACGACGCATCTTCCTTCTCGGAACAGCTTGCATACTTCGCTTTTGACGATGAAGCACGCAGTGAAAAGAATATCTTCGTTGACTACACGGCAGTTGACCAGAGCATTTCCAAAAACACCGTTGACAACGACGACAAGACCGATGACGAAGATACCCCCAATAACTCTGCCGAGTTAGGACTTTATATCTCGTCAATAGTGCTTGTAGTAGTTCTGCTTATCACTCTTGTTTCTATCCTTGTAACTCAGTATATCAAGAAGAGAAAGAAGACAAGCGGACCTAAGAACTCTAACAAGAACGTTTACCGCAAGCGCGACAGATACGTTAAGAAACTTCACCTTGTAAAGGATGAAATGGTTGAACCCGAAAACGCTGAAAGCGATGTTACGGAAGTTCCCGCGGAAGACGTAACCCCCGCTGAAAACGAGGTTACGGAAGCACCCGTAGAGGAATCCGAAGCGGCTGAGCCTACCGAAACGGTTGAGACGGCTGAACCCGCCGAAACGGCTACCCCCGCTGAGGAAACAACCGAAGCACCTGCTGAAAAGCCCGAAGGCGAAGACAAAGAATAAGTCAATAAAATGAAAGCCGAGTGCAAATGCACTCGGCTTTTTATATTAAATTCTTATGCCCTTCGGCAAGTGGTTTTTTGCAACTCCGTTTACTACTTTGCACCAGCCCAACGGATAGCCCTTGTAAGTTACTACGCGCCAACCGTTTTCTACTGTGCAATCAAACGTGAGCCCGCGAAGGTATTTTATTGCGGTTGCCTCGTCCACTTCAAGTCCGCTGAATTCTTTCGGCTTTAAGCACATTGCAAGCGCGTGGGCGGGTTCAAAGCGCCCGCCTTTTACTTCGCCGAGCTTTACGCCCGCTTTAAGCTCTGCGGGGAAGTTATCTACAAGCGAATAGACGCTGTCCCCTAGCTTTACTATATTTTTAAAGTCGGCGCTTATTACGCCTTTTTTGAATTCTTCGAATTCCTTTTTGTCGCTTGGCTTAATTGATTTCAAGCGGAAGTCTTCGGCGTGTTCGCCCGAAGGTTTTTCAAGCACGGCGCAAAAGTGCCCTTCCCCGCGCACCTTATGCGGCAAAAGTTTTTTGATTTTGACAAGGCTGTATTCGGGGTGAAGATTTAAAAAGTTTTGAATTTGGCGCTCGTCCTCGTCGGGTGCGAAGGTGCAGGTTGAATACACAAGCCTGCCTCCGCCCGCAAGCATTTTGTGAGCGCTTTCTAAAATTTTAGCTTGCCTAGCCGCGCAGGCCTGTACGTTTTTTAAGCTCCACTCGCGCACGGCGGCTTCCTCTTTTTTAAACATACCCTCGCCCGAGCAAGGCGCGTCAACGAGAATTTTATCGAAGTAGCTTTGATAATACCCGGCAAGGTTTTCGGGACTTTGGCAGGTTACGGCTGCGTTCTTTACGCCGCACCTTTCTATATTGCTTTTTAAAATGCCGTGGCGTTTAAAGTCCATTTCGTTTGCGACGAGTATTCCCTCGCCCTGCATATACTGCGCGATTTGTGTGGACTTGCCGCCGGGGGCGGCGCACAGGTCTAGGACGCGTTCGCCTGACTTGATTTCAAGCTCGGGCACGGCGCACATAGCGGAAGGCTCTTGCACATAGTAAAGCCCTGCCGCGTGAAGGACTGTTTTGCCTAAGCCTTCGCCCTGCGCGTAAAAACCGCTTTCCTCCCACGGAACTTTGCCGTCAAGGGGAACGGGCGCTAACTTTTCAAATTCTTCGGGCGTTATTTTAAGCGTGTTTGCACGCACGGCTTTTTCGGCGGGGCGGGTATAGCTTTGTATAAAAGCGTCGTATTCTGTGCCGAGCTCGTCCTTCATTCTGTCTGAAAATTCTTGGGGCAGGTCAAACATCGATAAGCTCCTTGAACTGCTGTAAGCTGAGAATGATTTTGCCTGCCTCCCTCGCCTTTTTGGTGCGGTCGGTTTCGTCGCCTTCCTCGGCGACGTAGTGCGTACATTCGTCGACGCGCTGACGGTAGCTTCCGCCAAGCTCGTAAATTTTATCAACGTAGGACAGCGAGACGGAAATATCGTCCTCTATCTTGCGGGAAAAATTGAACTTTTTGCCCGAAAGTTTGCCCCTGCACTTAACGCGTTTTTTTGTAAGATTATTGTTGAACTTTATGCGCTTTTGGGCGCGTTCTTCTTTTTCTTTATTCTTTGCCTGCTTGTATTTTTTAAAGCCCGTGCATTGGGGCGAAGTTACGGCGTAATTTGAAATTTTGCCGAAAGTGAAGCCCAGAAGTTTGACGAGCCCGAAGAAGTCGCACCCGTACTTTTTGCACATAGCTTCTACCACCTTCATTGTGGCATAGGCGTCGTCGGCGGCGCGGTGAGGCGTAAATTCTACCCCCAACGCTTCCGCTATGTATTCAAGACCGAACTGACGGGAAAAGTCGTTTTTTGCCGCCATAAAAAACATTTGGCTGTCCGCAAACGAGAAATTAAAGGACGGAAGTTTAAACCGCCTGCTTTCGAGGTTGAGATATTTTACGTCGTTTAAAACGGCATGCCCGATAGCTACGCTTTCCTTATCTTCCAAAAGGGCTTTAATCTGCGGATACACCGCGTTGAATTTGGGGTAGTTTTTAAAATCTTCGTAATTGTACGGAAGAACTATGCCCTTATCGCCCTTTCTGTCGGTAAGCTCGAACCTGCCTTTGGGGTTTATGAGAATATCACGCTTTTCTATTATATTGAATTTTTCGTCGCACACGACGTACCCGAACGCACAGATTTTGGCGTAGGTTTTATGTACGCCCGCACATTCGATATCAAAAAACACTAAGTTCATATTTATATACATTATATCATATGCGCGGGGAAATATCAAACCTAATGTTGACTTTTGGACTGCTTTATAATATAATTTTAGTACTTATGAAGAAACTTTTAAGTATAGTGCTGTGCAATAATGCGGGTGAAAATTTAACCCTGCCGGACGAAGGCGCCGAAATTTTGCGCCTTGGCGAAGCCGACACCGAACAAAACGGCAAGGCTTTATACGAGCTTATCAAGCAGGCCAAAGGGAAATACGTAGTTATTATCGATACCGACTGCACTTTAAACGAAGAAGATTTTGCCAACTTTTTAACGACTTGCGACGGCTGTACGGCGGATATTTTGTCCTTTGACGGCGGTTACGCTTTAAAGGCGGCAACGCTTAAAGGCGTTTCCGCAAAGCTCTACAACGATAGATTCGGGGCGGAAATTTATACCGCCTTTAACTCGAAGGAAATTGTTTGGGTCACTTTAAAGCCTTTTACGTTTACTGTGCAAAGGGCGAAATACTCTTTGACGGACCAAGCGATGCTTGAAGAAACGCTTGAAGAGTTTGCAAGAAGCAAAGCCAAACTTACGAAGGCGGTTTACACCTTTATATTCGATATACTGTGCGCAAGACTTATAACATTTTATATTTGCGCGATGACGGCAACGTACCGCAAGGAAACGGCCGTAGACCTTTCGGAATTCGATAAAAAACTGAAAAGCAACATAGTTTTGTATCTTGCGCTTGAACAGAGGTTCCCAGCCGACCTTAAAAAGATAAGAGAGAAAGATTTTAAAATAGGTTTAATTACATACAACAAATTCAAAAAACTTATAAAATGAAATAAGCCCGCCGAGCTGAATGCACGGCGGGCTTTTAAATTTATTTGGTTTTAGGCAGTATTTTTTCTTTACCGCCCATATAGGGACGAAGCACGGGCGGAATGTAGACGCTTCCGTCTGCCTGCAAGTGGTTTTCAAGGAAGGCTATAAGCATTCTGGGGGGAGCAACGACGGTGTTGTTCAAAGTGTGAACAAACTCGTTTTTGCCGTTTGACGCCTTGTAGCGGATACCCAGCCTTCTTGCCTGCGCGTCGGTTAAGTTAGAGCAACTGCCCACCTCGAAATACTTTTTCTGGCGGGGGCTCCACGCCTCTATATCACAGCTTTTGTACTTTAAGTCTGCAAGGTCGCCCGAACAGCATATGAGCTGACGGACGGGGATTTCCATTGAAACGAAAAGTTCTACGGTGTAGTTCCAAAGTTTTTCATACCAATAGTCGCTTTCTTCGGGCTTGCAAAGAACTATCATTTCCTGCTTTTCAAATTGGTGTATGCGGTAAATGCCGCGCTCTTCTATGCCGTGCGCGCCCTTCTCTTTTCTGAAACAAGGCGAGTACGAAGTAAGAGTTTGGGGCAGCGCGTTTTCAGGAAGAATTTCGCCCATAAACCTGCCTATCATAGAATGTTCGGAAGTGCCTATTAAATACAAATCCTCGCCCTCGATTTTGTACATCATACCGTCCATTTCTTCAAAGGACATAACGCCCGAAACGACGTCGCTTCTTATCATATACGGGGGTATGCAATAGGTGAAGCCCTTGTCAATCATGAAGTCGCGGGCATAGGATAAAACCGCGGAATGAAGGCGGGCAATATCGCCCGTTAAATAGTAGAAGCCGTTGCCGCTGGTTCTTCTTGCGCTGTCTAAATCGAT
>JAIDQV010000012.1 GCA_029062045.1 Clostridia bacterium | reverse complement strand
ATGTTCTGACCTTCGGGAGTTTCTATGGGGCAAAGTCTGCCGTAGTGCGAGTGGTGAACGTCGCGGACTTCGAAGGTTGCTCTGTCGCGGTTAAGACCGCCGGGGCCGAGGGCGGAAAGTTTACGCTTGTGCGTAAGTTCTGCCGCGGGGTTGGTCTGGTCCATGAACTGCGAGAGCTGTGACGAACCGAAGAACTCACGGATAACTGCGGTAACGGGACGGACGTTTACTAAGCCCGAAGGGGTAACTTCCATTGCGTCCTGCGTTGCCATACGCTCTTTGATGAGTTTTTCAAGCCTTGCAATACCGATACGGAGCTGGTTTTGTAAAAGCTCGCCTACCGAACGCACGCGGCGGTTGCCGAGGTGGTCGATATTGTCGATAGTGCCGATGCCGTACTGTAAATCGATGTTGGAGGAGATTGCCGCAACGATATCGTCAACCGTGATGTGCTTGTGGTTGAGCTTTTCGATTACGGGTTTAATGGTCTTCTTATCCTCTGCGCTGATTTCGGTTATATCCGAATTGAAGAGTTCGTTGAACTTCTGACAGCCCGTAACGAACTTAATACGCATTTCACGGCGCTTTTCCCTGTTCTTCTTGTCTTCGGGTTTTTCGTCAACGCTTTCGGGCGTTTCAGCCGTGTAGTAAATAGCGTTGATTTCATCGCGGAATTTTTCTGCAACTTCTTCGATTTTTGCGCCATCGCATTCAGCGGCGATTTTCTGCATGAATTTGAAGTTGGGATAATAAACTGTAGGCAAAAGCCCGAAAACTTTGTGGGGCTTGTCCGATAAAGCCTTGAAGTTTACGGTGTTGTTTGCGATTATTTTGTGTTTGATTTCGCCCTGGGCGGGGTCGGAAACGAGAACGTAGACTTCGTTCACGCCGCAGTCCTGCATTTCGATAGCCTTAAGCTCCGAAACAACTTCGCCTGCGTGGCCTAAGATTTCGCCCGTTTCGGGGTTGAACACGTCCTCTGCAAGTTTACAGCCTGTAAGCCTGTACGAGAGGTTGAGCTTTTTGTTGAATTTGTATCTGCCCACTTTTACCACGTCGTAACGGCGGGGGTCGAAGAACAGATTGTTGAGGTGCTGACGAACGGAGGCTTCGGTGGGAACTTCACCGGGACGAAGCCTTCTGTACAGCTCGATAAGACCGTCGCTTTCGGACTTGGTTGTATCCTTTGCGATGGTGTTTTCAATCATTTTGTCGTTTGCGAACAAATCGAGAAGGGCTCTGTCCGAACCGAAACCGAGGGCACGCAAAAGAACGGTTGCGCAAATTTTACGCTTTCTGTCAACGTGAACCCACAAAACGCCCTGTGCGTCCTGCTCGAATTCAAGCCATGCGCCGCGGTTGGGAATGACCGTAGTTCCGAAAATTTCCTTACCCGTCTTGTCCCTTGTGGAAGCGTTATACGAACCGGGGGAACGGACGAGCTGGGAGACGATAACACGCTCTGCACCGTTGATGATGAATGAGCCCGAATCCGTCATAAGAGGGAACTCACCCATAAATACGGGCTGGTCGATAACCTCTTCCTTTACCTTGTTGACAAGCCTGACCTTGACGTGCATGGGAAGCGCGTAAGTAGCGTCGCGGTTGCGGCACTCTTTTTCGTCGTATTTGGGCTTTTCGTCAAACCAGTGTTCGAGGAAATACAGCTCGTAATGGTCGGAATAGTCGGTGATGGGCATAAAGTCTTCAAAGACTTCGGCTATGCCTTCCTTCATAAACGCGTCATAGCTTGACCTTTGAATTTCAACGAGGTCGGGAATGTCTATAACTTCGTTTATTTTACCGAACTTTCTCCTTTCGGTTTTGCCATACTTGTGAATCGGTAAATTCATTAAAAGAACTCCTTTTGGCTTTTCTGCCTTGTTTATTTTCACATATAGGCGATTTTGCGTTTATATCTTTTCACCGCAAACAATCGAAATGTTACAAAAATTTTTTTATTTGCCCTTTACTTTTCTTAGCATTTAATATATAATGAATAGGATATTTGCTTAAAAACGGGGCGAAAAACGCCGAATTTTTGCGGAAATTTTTACCGAAAAAGTAAAAATTGCGCTAAAACTGCATTTTAGTTCAGTTTATTATTGTACAACACGATTGCAAGGTTGTCAACTTTTTATATCGTTTACCGAAAAAAAATTATTTACCGAAAAAGTTGCGGTACGACAAGACAAAATTATGAGAATTGATAAATTTTTAAAAGTATCCAGAATATTGAAGCGCCGCACCCTTGCCCAGCAGGCTTGCGAAAAGGGCAAAGTTATTGTGAACGGCAAGGAAGTTAAACCCGCCCGCCAAATTAAAATAGGCGACGAGGTTGAACTGCAATTTACGGGCGGCGCGGTTAAATTCAGAATTTTGAATATTAAAGAAACCGTTAAAAAGGACGAGGCAGCAACGCTGTATGAAATAATTAGCGAGGACGAAAATTGAAAGATAGGATTAGCGTTATTATATGCGCGGCGGGCAAGGGCGAAAGAGCGGGTTTTGAAAAAAACAAGCTGCTTGCCCCCCTTTACGGCGCGCCGGCAATTTGGCATACGCTGAAAAAATTCGATATACCCGAAATCGACGAAGTTATAGTCGCCGCATCCGAAGAGGATTTTGAGGAAATTTCGGCACTGTGCAAGCCCTTTGATTACAAGGTTGTAAAGGGCGGCGCGACGCGCACCGAAAGCGTAAAAAAAGCGCTTTTAGCCGTTACGGGCGAAATAGTTTTAATACACGACGGGGCGCGTCCCTTTGTATCGCGCGAGCTTATTTTAAACTGCATTGACGGGGTGAAAAAGTTCGGAAGCGCGGTCGCGGTGGTTAAACTTACGGATACCGCCGTTTGCGGACAGCTTGGGTACGTTACAGACAGGCTTGACAGGGAAACGACCTTCCGCGTTCAGACCCCGCAAGGGTTTTTGACCGAGGACATACAACGCGCTTACGAGCTTGCGGGGGATAAAGTTTATACAGACGACAGCGCGGTTTACTGCGAATTTATCGAGCCCGCGAGATTAATAGGCGGCGAAGAAAGCAATATTAAGCTGACTTTTAAAAGCGATTTTATGAGGGAGCTTCCCCTCGCCCCTTCCGCTTGCGGGTTGACTGGGTTTGGCGTGGACGTGCATACCTTCGGCAAAAAGCAAAATTTTGTTACCCTTTGCGGGGTTGAAGTTCCGTGCGATACAGGGCTGATTGCCCACAGCGACGGCGACGTCGCGTTGCATGCTGTAATGGACGCAATTCTTTCGGCGGCGGGACTTAAAGACATAGGACACTATTTCCCCGACAGCGACCCCGCATTTAAAGGTGCGGACAGCGCCGAGCTTTTGAAAAAGGTTATAAGTTTGGTTGGCGAAAAGGGCTTGAAGGTAAACAACATTTCTGTTGCGTTTCAAGCCGAGAAACCCCGCCTTTCACCATATATCGATAATATGGTTGCAAGGCTTGCCTCGCTTACAGGCGCGGATAATAGAAACATTTCCGTAACGGCGGGAACTTGCGAGGGACTGGGTTTTGTCGGCGAAGGGCTGGGTATTTGCGTGTACGCTGTGGCGACGCTGAAAGAGGCAAGTAAATGAAACCTAACACAAAAAAATATATTATAATTATTGTGATATCCGCAGTGGTAGTTTTGGCTTCCGCCGCCGTGCTTGCTTTGACTACGGCGAAAGTTATCAATTCGCCAAACAGCAAACTTTACGGTGATTTGGCAAGTTGGGGAATACTTATCGGGCTGACGCCGCTTATTTTTGCAAGCATTTACTTGCATTTGGGTAGAAAGGTTTACAAACGGAGCTGCGCAGTTTTGCAAAGATATAAGAATATGGGCGACGGCGTGTACGTTCAGGGCTATTACGGCAACAGGGCGGCCGATAAGGCGAACGGTATGCACAACACCGTTTCCGTTCTCGGCGCAATGACTTTTGCCGCGGTATTCGGCGTTGGCGCTTACACTGTTAGAAATTCAAGAATAAAAGCCGAGTTTTTTATGGTGAACGGCGAAATGTACGTTAACGGAATTTCAAACGGTTATTGGGGCGACGAATATATTCCCATTGACGATATGCACTCGGTTTACAAGGGATGGTATATAAGGCACGAACTTAACGTTACAAAAAAAGGCATAACCGTTACCGGCTCGGACGGACAAAGCTATATTTATTTGGATTTAAAAACTTGCAGTACGGACATGGAAGGACTTTTGACTGCGCTGAACGAAGTTTTCGGCAAAGCGAAAAACGACGCCGAAATTGTACGCAGCACTCCCCCTTCCCCTTTCGGCGATTTATAATTTAAGGAAAAACTTATGGCTAAGACTACTAAAACACAGACGGAATTTGTGTGCAGCGAGTGCGGGGCAACCAGCCCGCGCTGGCTTGGACGGTGCCCTTCCTGCGGGAAGTTCAATACTATGGCGGAAGAAATTATTACACCCGCCGAAAACACAAAAAGCGTAAAAAAGCCCTCCCTAGGCGGAAGGGCGAAACCCCTGTCGCAAATTACTTTTGAAAAGTATGAGCGCACCTCTTCGGGGATTTCAGAATTCGATAACGTTTTGGGCGGGGGAATTGTCGCGGGCTCTTTGGTGCTTCTAGGCGGCGACCCCGGTATAGGTAAATCTACCCTTTTAACGCAAATTGCGGCGCACCTTTCGGCAAAACACAAGGTTCTTTATTTTTCTGCCGAGGAAAGCTGTTCGCAGGTGAAGATGCGCGCCGAGAGGCTTAACCTTGCTTCCGACAATATGCTTATTATTAACGAGACCTGCATTGACGAATTAGAGGGCGAGCTTGACGGCGTTGAGTTCTGCATAATAGACAGTATTCAGGCGGTTTACACCGACGACCTATCCTCCTCTTCCGGGTCTGTGGGACAAGTCAGAGAGTGCGCTTCAAAACTTATGCGCATTGCAAAGAGCCGCGGAATAACCTTCTTTATCGTAGGGCACGTTACCAAAGAGGGCGCGCTTGCAGGACCCAAAGTTTTAGAGCATATTATGGATACCGTACTCTACTTCGAGGGCGAGAACCAAGAAAACTTCCGCATTTTGAGGGCAGTGAAAAACAGGTTCGGCAACGTTGCCGAAGTGGGTGTTTTCGAGATGACGGGCGAAGGGATTATTGCCGTAACAGATTATTCGGGAGTGTTCCTATCCGAAAGCCGCGGCGAGGAAGCGGGTTCCGCCGTTACCCCTGCGCAGACGGGCGCACGGTGTATGAACGTTGAAATTCAGACTTTGGTTGCAAAGACAACATTCGGGCAACCGAGAAGGATGCCGCTTGGAATCGATTACAACAAGCTGGTGCTTTTAATTGCCGTTATGGAAAAGCGGTGCGGGCTGGCGCTTGGCGGTTACGATATTTACGTGAACGCGATGGGCGGAATTAAGCTGAACGAACCCGCCTGCGATTTGGCGGTGTGCGCGGCGCTTGCCTCCGCTTACTTCGGAAAGCCCATTGACAAATATACCGCAGTGTTCGGCGAAGTGGGTTTGACTGGCGAAGTTAGGGCGGTTTCTTACTGTGAAAAGAGAGTTGCCGAGTGCGTTAAAATGGGATTTAAGAAAGTTTTGGTGCCTGCTAAAAATATGAAGTCGGTATTAAAATACAAGGATAAAATTTCTATTGTACCAGTGCTTTACGCGAATACGATGATTAAAAGTTTGTTTAAAGATTAAATTAAAAAGCCCGACGGCGCGTGCCGTCGGGCTTTTATATATTCTATAT
>JAIDQV010000119.1 GCA_029062045.1 Clostridia bacterium | reverse complement strand
ACTTCACAGCCGAGCTTATGAAACTTTTGCGCAACGGGCAACGCTATTGCACAGCCCACGCCGCCGCCTACGATGCATACCTTTTTTATGCCGTCCGTCTTGGTTGCACAGCCCAAAGGTCCGACAAAATCTTCAATATAATCTCCTTCTTCTTTGGCGTTTAAAAGCAGTGTAGTGCCGCCTACAATTTGGAAAATTATTTTGACAGTTCCAGCCGTTCTGTCGTATCCGGCAACCGTTAGCGGAATTCTTTCTCCATCCTTATCCACTCTTAAAATAATGAACTGCCCAGCCTCGGCTTTTTTTGCAACGAGGGGCGCATAAATATCCATCATAGTAACGGCGGGATTTAAAACGCGTTTACTTACTATCTTGTACATTGTTTTCTGCCTTGTTTAAAATTTTTATCTTCTTTATGCTATGCATAGGGTACGGTGCGTTTTCCTCTTCATCATACTTGACCTTTCTTATAACGCCCTTTTGAATATGGTCGTGCCGCCCGAGCGGGGCAATTACTTCATCGCCCACTTCCGCGCCGTCAATCGGGCAAAAGTACCAATACGTCCAACCGGCAACCTTGGGGTCGTCTACAAATTCGACCGCCACGAAACAAACTAAATTATTCATAATTTAAATTATATCATAAATGCGCGAAATTGCAAATGAAATTTATTGCGGGTTTGGCTTGACAACTTTTAATAATTTTATTATAATCACTATTGTTTTGCGGACGTGGCGAAATTGGCAGACGCGCAGGTTTCAGGTTCCTGTGGGCAACCATGGGGGTTCAAGTCCCTTCGTCCGCACCAACTAAAACCCCGCTTGGCTAAACTGTCCAAGCGGGGTTTTATTCAAGGAGAAATTGGATTGTCCACTAAATACCCTATTTTATTAGTGCACGGAATTGTTTTAAAAGAAAGCAAAATCTTTAAAGCGTTCGGCAAAATCGATAAAAAACTGAAAGCTGAAGGATATTGCGTATATATCAGCAAGCAAGACGGATTCGGCACAATTGAAAACAATGCCGAACAATTAAAAGCCCAAATTGAAGATATTTTAAAGCAAGAAAATTCCGAGAAAATAAATTTAATTGCCCATTCTAAAGGCGGCCTCGACTGTAAATACCTTATAAACGAATTGCATATGGAAGACAAGGTTGCCTCACTCACCACCCTTTGCACACCGCATAAAGGCTCGCCTATGGCAAGCAAAATAATGACGCTGCCGAAATTTATGCTAAAATTCGTTGCGTTTTGGGTGAACTTTTGGTACCGCATCTTCGGCGATAAGCATCCGGACTCGTTTAGCGTTTGCAAGCAACTGCAACAACATGATGACGAAACAGCGCTCACCTTTTCAGATAAAATTTTCTGCCAAAGTTTTTCTACAACTATGAATAAGGCAAAAGACGATTTTGTTATGGGTATTCCCCTAATATTTTCCCGACATTTTGATAAAGCGGAGACCGACGGGCTGGTACCTGTTGATTCTGCAATATTCGCAAATTACAGGGGCAGCTGCCTTTCCGATTCCGTTTCCCACAGCCAGATAGTCGATTTTATGACGCCTAAAAGCAAAAAAGAAAAAATATATTCCTTTTACTTAGATATTTGCAAAGAACTTGCAGAAATGAATTTTTAAAAATATTCTAATACAAACAGTAATTTAGAGGGGAAATAATGCTTATTTCAGATAATAGCAAGAGCATAGACTTTAGCATAATCAGCTACGAGTTTCCTCGCGAGAAATCGTTAAAAAAGGAATTTAACTATGACGCTAATTGGTTGCTTATAAAGGTTGTTTTTAGCGATGAAAATATCAATAAAATTTACACTGACATATGTTTGTTGACCTGTGAGTTATCCGAATTAGTAAATGCATTACAACAAATAATCAATAGCAGCGAAAATAGTTACATGTCAGATTTTATGGAACCGTATTTATCTGTTTGTATAACAAAAGTCGATGAGTTTATAAATTTTGCTCTTTCTTTTGTTTATAGTACGATTGATGAGGGCTGGCCTACAGTAGAAGTTACCGCAAAATGGACGATGAAAGAAGCAAAAGATAAACTTAAAGAATTAAAAGATATGGAAC
>JAIDQV010000118.1 GCA_029062045.1 Clostridia bacterium | reverse complement strand
ATGGACTGAGCCGCGATAACGCCGACTGCTTCGCCCGTTTGAACGGGTGAGTTGGTTGCCATATTCTTGCCGTAGCATTTAGCGCATACGCCGAAACGCGAGCTGCAAGTGAATACCGAACGGATAGAAACTTCTTCGATTCCTGCCGCGATAATTTCTTTTGCAAGCGCGTCTGTTACGAAGCCGTTCTGAGGAACGATAACGTTGCCGTTTTTATCCTTGACGTCTTCGGAAACAAACCTGCCCTGAATTCTGTCTTCAAGACCTTCGATAACTTCGCCGTTGGGTCCTATGATTGCCTTAACAACCATACCGCGAGGCTTCTTCATACCCGCCATACAGTCGTCTTCGCGGACGATAACGTCCTGAGAGACGTCGACAAGCCTACGGGTTAAGTAACCAGAGTCCGCCGTCTTTAACGCCGTATCGGCAAGACCTTTACGACCGCCGTGCGATGAAATGAAGTATTCGAGAACGGAAAGTCCTTGACGGAAGCACGATTTAACGGGAACTTCGATTTTCTTACCTTGGGGGTTAACCATTAGTCCGCGCATACCCGAAAGCTGTTTCATCTGGTCGATTGAACCACGGGCACCCGAGTTTGCCATCATCCAAATAGGATTGAACTTGTCGAGGGATTTCTTCAATGCATCGGTAACCTTGTCGGTTGCGTCGTCCCATGCGTTGATAACCGCGTTGTAACGCTCTTCTTCGCGAAGAAGTCCGCGCTGGTACTTCTTTTCGATTTTGATGACGTTTGCTTCGGTTTCGGCAACGATTGCCTTCTTTGCTTCGGGAATGTGCATATCGAATACCGAAGTAGTGATTGCGCCGACGGTTGAATACTTATAACCGAGGGTTTTGATTTTATCGAGAATGTCCGCAGCCCTGGGTGCGCCGCCCGTCTTGAAGCAACGCTCAACGATTTTGCCGAGCTGTTTCTTGCCGACTGCAACCGCGCTGCCGAGGAATTCGTAGGAAATCTCGTATTTGAGATAATCTTCGGGTTTTTCGCGGTTTACGAAGCCCAAATCCTGAGGCATATTGCTGTTGAAGATAATTCTGCCCACGGAAGTCTTAACTCTGCCGGTAACGGTCTGACCGTTGTAGGGAGAATTTTCGTCGTCTATTGTAACCGTTCTGCGGACGTAAATTTCATCCTGCATATGAATGAGTTTGAGCTGGTAGGCTATCATAGCCTCGTCTTCGGAAATGTATGCATTGGGTATATACTTTTCCGCACCCGCCTCACTCTCTTCACACTCGTAATATCTGTCGCCGGAGAAGCGGTAGAACTTGCCTTCTTCACGCCTTAAAATGGTGAGGTAGTAAGCGCCCATAACCATATCCTGCGAAGGCTGCATAACGGGCTTGCCGTCGGACAGCTTCAAGATATTGTTGGAGGAAAGCATTAAATATCTTGCCTCTGCCTGAGCTTCAACCGAAAGAGGTACGTGAACCGCCATCTGGTCGCCGTCGAAGTCTGCGTTGAACGCGGTACATACCAACGGGTGAATTTTAATTGCTCTGCCTTCGATAAGAACGGGCTCAAACGCCTGAATGGAAAGTCTGTGCAACGTAGGCGCACGGTTCAAAAGAACGGGGTGTTCTTTGATGACTTCTTCCAAAACGTCCCATACGAAGGGTTTAGCCTTTTCAACGGTACGCTTTGCGCTCTTTATATTGTGGCACTGGCCGCTTTCAACGAGCTTTTTCATAACGAAGGGTTTGAAAAGCTCAATTGCCATTTCCTTGGGTAAGCCGCACTGGTAGAGTTTGAGTTCGGGACCTACGACGATAACCGAACGACCCGAATAGTCGACACGCTTTCCGAGAAGGTTCTGACGGAAACGGCCTTGCTTACCGCGGAGCATACCGGACAGGGATTTAAGCTCCCTGTTGGAAGGGCCCGAAAGAGCCTTGCCGCGTCTGCCGTTGTCGATGAGTGCGTCGACAGCTTCTTGAAGCATACGCTTTTCGTTCTTGACAATCATATCGGGCGCGCCGATTTCAATCATTCTCTTCAAACGGTTGTTACGGTTGATAACGCGCCTGTATAAGTCGTTGAGGTCGGAAGATGCGAACCTGCCGCCGTCAAGCTGAACCATGGGGCGGAGTTCGGGGGGAAGCACGGGAAGCACGGTTAAAATCATCCACTCGGGACGGTTGCCGCTCTTTCTGAACGCTTCGAGGATTTCTATTCTCTTTACAGCTTTAACGCGCTTTTGGCTTGCGTTGCTGCTTTCGATGATTTTCTTGGTTTCTTCGCACTCTTTTTCAAGGTCGACAGCCATTAAGAGTTCGCGGATAGCTTCCGCTCCCATTCCCACTTTTAAACCTGTGGTTTCGCTGTCGCCGTACTTTTCTTCGATTTCGCGAAGTTCTTTGTCGTTTATAACCTGCTTGTATTCAAGGGTTTTGATTGTGCCGGGGTCGATAACGACGTAAGCCGCAAAGTAAATTACCTGCTCTAACGCCTTAGGGCTCATATCGAGGATAAGACCGATACGCGAGGGAACGCCGCGGAAGTACCAGATGTGGGAAACGGGAGCGGCAAGCTCGATGTGACCCATTCTTTCGCGCCTTACTTTTGCGCGGGTAACTTCAACGCCGCACCTTTCGCAGGTGATGCCCTTGTAACGGATGCGCTTGTATTTTCCGCAGTGGCATTCCCAGTCCTTCATAGGTCCGAAGATACGCTCGCAGAAAAGTCCGTCCTTTTCGGGTTTTTGCGTTCTGTAGTTAATAGTTTCGGGCTTGGTTACCTCGCCCTTGGAAAGTTCCCTTATTTTTTCGGGGGAAGCTACACTGATTTTTATCGAATTGAAATCGTTTAATTCAAACATATTTGACCTCCCTTACTCCTCGTCCTTATCGTCATCCTCGTCAAAGAGGGTGAATTTGTCGCCGAGGTCATCATCGTCGCCGAAGTCGTCCATATCGTCGCTGTCGCCGAACAGTTCCTTAGAAGCGAAGTCGTCCTCGTCGTTGTCGAATATCGAGATAGGCTCGTCAAGGTCTTCCTCTTCTTCGCCGCCTCCGATAATGTCGAATTCGGTTTCGGGAATGCTGTCTTCAGCTTCCTGAGCTTCACGCGCTTTTGCGGTGGGAATAACGTCATCGTCGTCGTCAAGCTCGCGGATAATAAGCTCTTCTCCGTTCTCGGTAAGAACTTTTACGTCGAGAGCCAAGGACTGCAATTCTTTCAAAAGCACTTTGAACGCTTCGGGAATACCGGGCTCTGAAATGTTGTTGCCTTTAACGATGCTTTCGTAAGTTTTTACACGGCCTACGAT
>JAIDQV010000117.1 GCA_029062045.1 Clostridia bacterium | reverse complement strand
ACCACGGTGAACATCACCTCTCCCACACAAGTTAAAATAAAGGTTACGCACCTTATGCTTACCGACTTCGACGAAGTTGTCTACAACGGCGGATTTGATATGACTTATCCCAAAGTCCCCGGAAGGGCCGCCGTCGGCGTCATAATGGAAACGGGCGAAAACTGCTACGGGTTAGAAAAGGGAACCCGCGTTTACTTCGAGCCTACCCGCCCCTGCGGCGAGTGCCTTGCATGCAAAAGCGGCAAGCCCAAGGAATGTAACACAGTTGAAAGCGCCGGCAAGGACTTCGACGGCTTTTTGCGCGACTTCGTCGTGTGCGAATATAACGAGGTTGCCCCCCTGCCCGATTCGGTAAGCGATTTTCAAGCGCTTTGTATAGAAACGATAGGTATTGCGGAAAATATTTACGACAAACTCAATCTTTCTGCGGGTCAGAGAGTGGCGATAGTAGGCGCGGATTTTTCGGGCAATATTATCGCGCAAGTATTGCAGTACCACAAAGTTATACCTATCATCATCGATAACAACGCAGACAACCTTGAAAGCGCAAAGCGTTGCGGCATACACTACGCCTTTGCCGGCGACGACGATTTGGAAAGCAAAATGAACAGCGTAACAAGCGGCAACCTTTGCGACGCGGCTGTTTATTGCGCAACTTCCCGCCTGCCCTTGGCTTTGGCTACAAGGCTTGTATCAAACGGCAAAACCGTTGTTATAAGCTGTCAGTCGGAAATAAACGCAACCCTTTCCGCGCGCGACGTGCTTAACAAGAACTTGCAGGTTATGGGCGTATCCCAAGCCTACGATTATACCGACACGGTCATAAATATGCTGGTGCATAACGCCGTGGACGTAGAACACTTCGCAAAAGAAATTTTAACGGAATACAATCCCCCCGCTCTCTTGGCTGAAAGAAGCGCTTCGACCGTTAAAAAGAGTAAGATGACGATACTTAAAATGGTTCTCTAATCTCTACCCGCATAGTTTATCTATGCGCAATTTTTCACAGTTATTTTTAAAACTGAATTTCTGGATAATAGTGTTAATTGCGGCACAGGTTGCCGCAATTATTTTTTTATGCCTGTATCTTCCCGTCTTCCTGCCCATTACCGTCGCATTCGCCGCAATGTGGCTGCTGACTGCGGTAACTTCGGTGGTCCTGCTACTTCGGTGCGGCTCGCCCGAGGTGAAGTGCGCGTGGTTTTTGATAATAGCAATCCTGCCAATAGCGGGCGCCCTTATGTTTTTTATCGCGACCGCACGCAACAAACCGCAGGGCATTTTAAAGATAACTTCAAAAGAAGACGGTCTTGCGCGGGCGGCGAACGCCGTTTGCGGAACGGTGGCGGCGGGCTATGACAGCGCAAAATATTTTTCCACGGGAATGAAGTTCTGGAGCTATGCCTTATCCGCAATAGAGCGGGCGACAAAAAGTGTTTACATCGAGTTTTTTATAATTGCCCGCGGTCAACTTTTTAACAGCGTTATAAACGCGCTCGAAAAGGCGCACGCTAACGGCGCGGAGATTAAAATCATATGCGACGGCGTAGGCTCGGCTTTAAGAATTTCGCGCAAGGATATAAAACGGCTTAAAAAATTAGGAATGGAAGTTAAAGTTTTTCACCGCCTGCCACCCTTCCCCAACGCAAACATTAACCTTCGCGACCACCGGAAAATTATATCAATCGACGGGCGCGTCGCCTTCACCGGGGGAGTAAATCTTGCCGACGAGTATATCAACATAGACAGCCCTTACGGGTTTTGGAAGGACACGGGTCTTGCCGTTTACGGCGAGGCGGCAAAGGTGTTCGAGGGAATGTTCCTTGCCATGTGGAACGGCAGCCACGAAATGCCCGCCCCTTTGAAAGGCGATAAAAACTGCCTGCCCTATTACGACTGCCCCGACTGCAAAGCCTTCTGCGAGGACGCCTATATCTGGGCGCTGAGTACGGCGAAAGAAAGGGTGCATATTTTAACGCCGTATTTTTGCGTCAGCGACAAGGTAGCTTCGGCGCTTGCCTTCACCGCACTGCGCGGGGTTGACGTAACCGTTATTATCCCTCATATCCCCGACAAAAAATACGCCTTTGAAGTTTCCAAAGCGTTTGCCCAAAGGCTGAAATCCGTCGGGGTGAAATTCTTCGAGTACACTCCCGGCTTTATGCACGCCAAAACTGTGATTTGCGACGATAAAGTTTTTTTGGGAAGCTACAACTTCGATTTCCGTTCAACCCACTACAACTACGAATGCGGCGCACTCTTTGAAGGGGAAATATGCGAAGATGTCGAACGGGATTTTGAAGACAGCCTTGCCCTGTCCACAGAAATGCAGCACGGCACGCTTTCAAAACGCAAGCGGCTTTCCTGCTTCGTTCTACGCCTGTTCGCCCCGCTTATTTAAGTTGACCGCCCCGCCGTGCTTGACC
>JAIDQV010000116.1:10588-22104 GCA_029062045.1 Clostridia bacterium | reverse complement strand
CGGGGGTTCGAATCCCTCTCTCTGCGCCAAAAGTTCCGCCCGTTGACAGATGTCAACGGGCGGAACTTTTTCGTTATTTAAATTAGTTTAAGATTTTTAAAGTCAAACTTCCACTTGCCGTTTTCGTCTTTGACAAGTTTATCATAAATAAACATTAAATATCCAAGTACTACGAATACCACTACAAGAATAAATACCCACAAAACTACACCGCCGTAGCCCAAATCGTTTACGTTTAGGAAAAAGTACGGATACGAAAACGGCTCACCTGCCGCCGCTTTATAAATTGCGCCGTAAATTAATATGTAAACCACGTAAATAAGCGGCATAATTGTTGCCTTTAAGGGGTCTAAGATTTTTACGGTTTTATGTTCGTCAAACAAGAACCAGTCGAGTATAAACAGTATGGGCGCGGCTACGTGATAAGTGAGGTTGCCTAGCGAGTTCCAGAACGACGGCGAAGTTACGTCGCCAAGCAAGGACGCATATACGAGGAAGGTAACCAAAATCATAACCGTTGCGCAGAACTTTAAAGTCTGACAGCACTTGTTGTGCCCCTCCGTTTCTCCCGCTTTAACTCTTTTTACGGTTGCCGCACATACCGCAACGCCTATGCCGAAACATATGTAATTTGATATGTTGGTATAGTACTGCCAGAAATTATTTGATATTGTTAAATAGTCCGTGCCGTAGGTTTCCCTAAAAAAGCCCAGCGTAAGAACGCACGCAAGTCCCGAAATTACGCAGAAAACTATTCTGTAAATCATTTGGGTAAATAGTTTATTAATCATAAAATCTCCTTATTTAGCAAAGAAGGCTACGCCTATTGCTCCGGGTCCTATGTGCGTACCTATGGTACTTCCTATCATCATTGAAGGTATGTGCGAGGTTTTCCCAGCCCACAACTTTTCGCTGTCCTTTAAATACTTTTGAAGGTTTTCGTCCGACAGACCCGAGTACGCAAGAGTGTAAGGCATGTCAAAATCAATACCGCCGCATTTATCCACAAGCTGCATTAAAAGATTATTACCCTTCTTAGAACCGATAGCTTTGCCGACAAGTTTAACCTCTCCGTCAATAATTGCTATAACGGGCTTTATCGATAAAAGCTCGCCCGTGAAGGCGGCAACCGAAGAAATTCTTCCGCCCTTTTTCAAATACTTCAACGTATCCAAAAGCGCCAAAAGCTGAATTTTGTGCTTTTTTTCGTCAAGAAGTTTTCCGACTTCCTCTAACGATTTTCCCTCTTTAACAAGTTTAATAGCATAATCAAGCAATACTCTTTCGCCCAAACTTGCATTTAAACTGTCCACTACGCGCACTTTACCATCAAATTTTTCGGCTGCTTTTTGGGCGCATGCAAACGTTCCCGAAAGCTTTGAAGAAATGGTCATGGCAAGTACTTCACTGCCGTCCGCGGTGAGCTTTGCAAACTCTTCTTCCCAACGGAATTCGTTTATCTGACTTGTGGACGGAAGCTCTTCACATAACGGAAGTTTTTCAAAAAATTCACGGTGAGTGATGTCTACACCGTCAAATAATTCTTCGTTACCTATCCTTATAGTAATTGGTATCAGCACAACGCCAAGCGCATCCGCTTCGGACTGTTCCAAATCCGATGCGGAATCAACTAAAATCTTAATCATTGTTTTTAATAAGCTCCTCATAGTATTCTTTAAGGTTTCCCGTTATCTGTGCAAGAGATTTATAGAAGAAAGCCCTTTCTTCTTCCGAAAAATCTGCACTGCCGGCTTTAACAGCTTTATCGGCTTTACAAGAAACGTAGTCGGCTATTCTTACGCCGTCGTCGGTCAAAGTTATGACGGAATTATATTTTTTTACATCGTACTTGACATATCCGTTATCCAAAAGCTGACGAAGCGCGCGGGAAATTGCCGCTTTATCTTCGTAGGTTAAACGCATAAGCTCGCTTGCCGTTAACCCTTCACGATGCTCGTTTAAATAATACACGCACATTACGTGTACGCTTTTCAGCTTATACTCACGCATTTCAAATTGTTTAATGCGCTGAACAAGCTTGTTCAGCTTCAACACGGATATTGTAAAATTTTCAAAAATCTTTTCCATAAACTTTATACCTTAAACAGTTGATTTTTCAACAACCATATGTTACACTTATCAAGTAGAGTTTGTCAACCAAATTTGTTGACAAATCAACAAGTTTATGTAAATTAATTTTCGTACACTTAGGAGAGTTTTATGAAAACAGCTATTATAACCGACAGCAACAGCGGCATTACGCAAAGCGAGGCAAAAGAGCTTGGCATATACGTAGTGCCTATGCCCGTTCTTATTGACGGCGAGTTGTATTTTGAGGATTTAACCTTAAGTCAGGAACAGTTCTATGAAAAATTGAAGTCCGATGCGAACGTTTCCACCTCTCAGCCCAATCCTTTGGACGTTGGTGAAATATGGGCAAAGGCTTTGAAGGATAACGACGCGGTTATTTACATACCGATGTCAAGCGGGCTTTCGGAAACCTGCCACACCCTTCAACACTATGCTGAAACCGAAGAACAGTTCAAGGGCAAAGTTTACGTAGTTGACAACCAAAGAATTTCAATTACACAGCGCCAGAGCACTATGGATGCACTTAAATTGGCGAAAGAAGGCAAGACCGCCGAAGAAATTTATAAATTTCTTATGGATACGAAGATGCAATCGAGCATTTACATAATGGTTGACACTCTTAAATATCTTAAAAAAGGCGGCAGGCTTACCCCCGCCGTTGCCGCGATAGGCACTCTTTTACATATTAAACCTGTTCTTCAAATTCAGGGCGAAAAACTTGACCAGTATGCAAAGGTAAGAAAGCTTGTCGATGCAAAGACGACGATGATTAACGCAATAAAGAAGGACTTTGATACGAGATTTAAAGACCTTGTAGAAGCGGGCAAAATGACGCTTGCAATCGCACATACCGAAAACTTGGAAGAGGCGAAAAAGTTTAAAGAGGAAATTCAAAGCGCGTACCCCAACGTTGAATTTACTGTTATCAACCCCCTCTCACTCAGTGTTTCCTGTCATATCGGTCCCGGCGCTTTAGCTGTGGCCTGCGCAATTAAATATTAATTATATAGATTAATCCCTCCGCTATCTGCGGAGGGATTTTTTATAGCAATGATTTAACTTGAACTTTTCTTGGCATAAGCGAGCCGTTTTTAATCATCCCTATAACAAAACAACTCATCATAACGTAACACCACAATAAAAAGATAATTAATGCGGCTATTTTGCCGTACAAGCGTTCGGGGTTTGCAAAATTTGTATAGACGCCGAACCCTACCGCAAAAATGAGCCAAAGTACGGTTGTAAGTAGACTGCCCGTCAATACTTGTGATATTTTCAGTTTATACGGGCAAGCTATCAAATTTAGAATTATTGCAACAGCGAAAGCCAACACCGTTAAAAATATGAGAGAAATTATTTCCGAAACCCAATTAGGAAGAAACGAGTTTAAAAGCCTAGTGCCGACAACCGAAATCGCCGCCGTAATTGCAACGAGGGTTATTGTTGCCGCAATCAATAAAATAGAAACAAGTCTTAACTTTAACCCCGCCTTTACCCTTTTACTGCCGTAAATAATTTCTCCGCTTCTTCTTAAATGATAAAAAAAGTTGGTTGAAGAATACAGCGTGGTTACTAAAAAGATTATGCCCGCACCGCTTACGGCACTTTCCGCCGACTGCTTCATATAACGCAAAATAGGTCTGACGCTGTCAAACAGTTCGTGCGAGAGAAAGCGCTCTGCATCAACGTTTCCGAAAACCAATGTAAGCCATAAAGTAAAGGGCGCAATAGACATTAACAGAAAGTAAACGAGCGTGCCAGCTATTGTCGAAAACCTTTTATCGGAATAGAATTTTATAGTTGCCGCGACTTTATTTTTTATGGCGACAAATATGGATACAACTTTTTCCATAAAGCTATTTTTTGCAAAAATAATAAGAGTATCCCCGAAGGAATACCCTTAAAATCAAACCGCGTCAGTTGTTACAGCCGCAACCGTTGTTGTTGCAGGAGTTGCAACCGCAACCACTGCGATTATTGTTGCAAGAGCTACAGCCACAGCCGCTTCTGCCGTTATTGTTGCAGGAGTTGCAGCCACAGCCACTGCGTGAGTTGCCGCAACCGCAGCCGCAGCCGTTAGAAGATCTGAAACCGTTGCCACCGCTCCAACCGTTGCACCAGTTAAACCAGTTGTCATCGTTATCGGAACAGCCGCAACCGCTTCTGCCATTGTTGTTACAGCCACAACCGCTACGGTTGTTGTTGCAAGAGTTGCAGCCACAGCCGTTGCGCGATGTACCGAAAAGCAAGTTGAAAAGTCCGTTGCAACCGCAATTACAATTATTACACATTTGTATATAATTCCTTTTTCTTAAAGTTTGGGCAAAGGTTTCCCCCCTTGCCTATATTCCATAATATGAAAAGCGCGGGTGAAAAGTTTCACCCGCGCTATATTGATTTAAGAAAAATTATTTACCGAAATATCTTTTTAACATTCCCGCAAAGCCTGCGCCGTGGCTTGCTTCGTCCTTAGCCATTTCGTGAACGGTATCGTTTAGCTTGAAGAATAAAAGTGTTAAAAACTCAATAAAATCAGCCTAAAACAGGGTAAAATCATTGATTTTGCCTTGTTTTTTTATTTTTTTAAATGAAAGCAAATTTCCACTTTACTGAATTTATCAAATCGAAGAAATTGAAAAAGTCCACTAAATTCACACTTTGGAGGATAATTTTATGTCAAAAAACAATAAAAAAGGCATTTACCAACTCCCGAACGGCTTATGGGGTTTTAGAATTTCCATTAATATCAACGGAAAGAAAACAGACATTAAAAGAACAAAAGACGAATTCGGGCAACCACTCAAAACTGAAAAGAGCGCACTTAAAGCAAGGGAAACGGCTATCAGATTAGAATACAGCAATTTCTATAAGAAAGCCGAAAAGCCAAGAATGACTGTTAAAGATATTTACAAAGAGTATTGCAAGACAGGCAGAACAGGCAAAGCCTATGCAACCATTAAAAAACAAGACAGTCTATGGAAAAACCATTTAGCGGATAAATTCGGGAAACGTTACATAGACGATATTAGCGTATCTGAAATTTCCGACTATCTCACCCACCTTTATTATGACGAGGGCAGAGCCTATAAGTATGTAGAGAGCTTTTTGAAAATGTTTTACCTCATCTTCGGGCAAGCCTATTCAAGAAATTATCTTGACATTGAAATTTACAATACACTATGCGTTAACAAAAGCACAAAGATATCTATGCCCAAAATGAAGATTGACGAAGATACGGATATTGTAGTTTTCAATCAGAGCGAATTAGACAGCCTTGACAGCTATTTTAAAGGCACTAATGCGGAAACGGCTTATATGCTTGGAAGATACTGCGGACTACGGATAAACGAATGTTATGGGCTTAAATGGAGTGATATTGACTTTGAGAACAATTCAATCAGAATTGAAAGGCAGATGGCTTATCAAGATGGGCTTATCAGATTAGTACCGCTTAAAACCCGAAACGCAAAGCGCACAATTTATATGTGCGATAAGCTGAAAGAGCATTTACTAAAAGTCTACGAGCAATACCATCAGGCAGAAAAAACTCTCACCGCCCAAAGGCAACAAAACCAAACTATGATTATAAATACCAACGGCAATTTAGCCGCTTCCATCATTCTTGTAAATACTCTTCCAAACGGCAAAATTCAAACTGTAAACTCTATGAAGTATCACACCCGAATGATTAAACAAACTTTGGGAATTAGCTTTAAATACCACTATTTACGGCATACATACGGCACACGGCTTGCAGAGCTTAATACCCCAACCCATATATTATGTAATCAAATGGGACACGGTTCAGGACGAGTTACAGAGCAATATTATCTTGCTGTGTCAAAGAATGGCATAGACATTCTGAAAGACAAAATAGACAATTTATAATAAGGAGTATCAATAAAATGTTAGCAATAGTTATATGGCTTATGGGAATATACACCATTGTATGGTGTTACAGAAAAATGAAGTAATTACAACAAAAAATCACAAAGGAGAAAAAATTATGATTATAGGATTTATAATTTTGATAATTTTATTTTATGTAGCTATTCATAATCCCTAATTTTTGATATATTTAGCAATAACGTCGGTTGTTAGAACAACCGCCGTTATTCTGAATTATTTATAATAAAGCAATTGGGGGTTATGAATTATTTTTCACTGTATTCTTTACAGTACCTTTTTCTTAATACAATGTAAGCAATTGTAAAAGGTAAATTCAACAAAATGGGGAGATAAAAAGTATAAAAACAGCTAAACCACACACCATAGACACAATTTATAATATTTACTATCATATTAATAATCATTGTAACAAGTGCAGTTTTTTTGAACTTTTTATCATCAAAAAACAGTTCATCAATCTTATTAAGTATTTTGTTATTCGATAATGTCCTACTATCTTTCACAATGCTACGATTCCCAATAAAGTTAACTACAAATAAGCCAATTGATAATGCTAGCGACAAAATGAAAAGCAAGTTAAATATTATAACTCCAATGGTGGTATCCCAATAACCCCAAAACCACGAATACCACAAATCGGCAGCCCGAATTTGGTACAATAGATAAAAACCAACAAGAATAAGAGTTAGCAGTGTGTTCGCAAAAACAATGGTTGAAAGCACTGCTTTTTTGTTTTTTCTTTCAGCATAGTTTTTATTGAATTTTAATTTTTCTTCGTCTATTGATTCAGGCGTTAATAGGGTAAAAATTTCTTTTTTGCTCTTATTACACTTCCCACACTTTTGCATATCTGAACTATATAAAAGTCCACAGGAGCAATACCAATGGCTTACATTATCAATAGGAAACCCCTTTGCATTTGGTAATAACCTTTTACCCGCCTCTAAATCTTCTTCATTAAAAGGCTTAAAAGTATTAACTACCATTTGTCTACCTTTTGGCGCAACCACAGAATTATCAAGCAAACAGCATTTTTGCAAATAAATTTCTACTTTCCGTATTTCAGATTTAAGCGGAATAACTTCTGAAAATTGAATATTCTTTTTATCTACTTTGTCTATGGAAATTCCAGTAATTTCATCAACTGCTTCACCAAAGACAGAATAGCACTTTACATTAAAGTGAAATACTCTTACATTATCACTAATTTTTTGAAAATATACTTGAAGATATTGTTTGTTTAAGCCGTGTACCTGTTTGATTTCCCACCGTGTAATTATTACAGGATAAGAAATATCGTATTGATTAAAATCTTCAAAAGAAATTATTTCATCTTGAATTTGTTCGGGCATAAGTTAATTCACCTTTGTCAATTCGTTTTTGCGCTTTTCATATTCTTCGGAAGTTATAACTCCCGCATTCAAAAGCTGTTGCAAATGCGCTAATTCAGTATTTATCGCTTTTCTTTTGTCTTGCATTTCGGGGCTATTACTGCGTTCTGACTTTGCCTTTAAAAACACTTCTAAGTTTTTGTTGCTTTCACAATAAAGTTTATTGCGAATTAACTTTATATCGCATAGATACGATAAATAAAGCCTTGCAAATACCCACAGCAACCAACAGAAGAACCAACCCGCAAAAGCTATTAAAAACATAGCCCCGTGAACCAACACCGCCAACACAATACCCATAACAAGCGACAGAACAGCAAGAATTTCAATAATAACCATAATGATTATTCTTGTTGTCAATAGTGCCTTGTCATTTCTTTCAAACATTTGTAAAACCTCCAAAAAATTTTATTATTAACGCTTATAGCGTTGACTTCGTCAATAATTTGGGGCAATAAAAAAAGTGCGCCCCAATGGAACGCACCCCAACAGTACATTCCACCGTTGCTACACAGTTTTACCCACAGGATAATATGGAAGTACCAATTGGCTTATGGCACTCCTGCGGATAATTCTATTTAACTGTGTAGCATAGAAATGGTAACATAATTTTATACTTTTGTCAATGGAAAAGCGGAAAGCCGTTTACGGCTTTCCGCTTTTCATAAAACAAGAGCACAAACAAAAAATCAAATGGCTTTAATATAAGCGTAACTATCACTTATAGCACCATTTTAAGCCCAAAATACTATAATTACCGCCTCCAAAGTTTGAAATTTGGGTTAAGTCTAAAAGCAACCTAAATACATAATAGTCTACTTGCTTTGAAAGTCCAAAAAATGTAAATTACCTACTTGCTATCATTACAGGCTATATTAGAGAGTGCGACAGAACTTTACTAATACATTTATGGCAGAAAGCGATATTCCAAAGTGAAATTTATCTATAAATTGTAATATATTGCTCATTCGCAATATTAAAAAAATCAGCTACTTCACGTTCAAAAGGTTGATGTTTAATTACTTCATTTTCATCAAAGAATTTTAAATAACAGTTATAATAATACTTTTTATAATCCTTTTCTGTTTTAATTACTTTCATTAATTTTATTCTTCTCTGTCCATAATTAGCAAATTTATTGCGTCTTTTATAAACAATTCTATATCCGATAATAGGACCAATTAGATAATTCCTCTTATATTTTATTCTCGCCGAGTAATGCTGAACTAAATACAATCTATCATCGTGGTAATCCAAGTATATTTTGAAATTTGGTAAATTCCGCTTTACAAAATACATTTGTATTGCTTCATAGGCGTTTTTTACATAATATTTATGCTTATAAGTTTTTCCATCATCATTTAGTTCTGAACCTTCAGGAATTAACGGAATATCGAAATATGAATATTTTATATCATTTAACATTCGTGAGAGTTCAAACATACTTTTATTATATTTTTCAACAATTTCACCTTTGACCGTAGGCTTTAATCTATCTTCACTAATGGTTAATTTGCTAAAAATCGAAAATATTTCGTGGTCATAAGTAATGAAATAATCTATCTTATGTAAAAGAACTTTTCGCCCATTATCCAACGATAAATCAAATAACCATACCGATACTATCAAAGCTATCGTTGAAACAACTATACCAACAATACTTAATATGTTTCCCATTTGCTTCGTAAATTCCTTATATGTTTTATTAGTGTTTTACATTAAAATCGTAAGCACGCATAATGCAATTCAATGCCAATGTACTTTTAAATGACCTTAGCATTTATTTCTTCTTTATTATAGCAGATTTTAATATGTAAGACAATATTGGCTATTAAAATTTAGTGCAAGATTTTTGCAGTTTTAAAAAATTTTTACTTGTGACAAGCATATAATCAAAACCACGTGAAGCGAACAACACTCTTCTCTAATCTAAAAAAATAATTTATTAAAGCGTTGCATTTTTTAAAAATAAACATAAAATCCTAATATGGCTATCTTATTTGCCGTATTACAATGATTAAATAAATAAAATTTATGGCTATTTTAACAGCCCTATACTATTTAGATAATTTAAACTTATGGCATATACCATAGCCAAATTTAAGTAAAAGGAATTAGAAAGATGCAAGAAAAACAACTAACTCAAAGAGAATTAAAAGTAAACAAACTAAGAAAAAAATCAAGTGTTTTGCAAACAGATGAAATTTACGATAATTATAAGCAACTATGTACAGTATTAGATGAACCTGTTTGTAATGGATATTCTAAAAAACAGCAATTGAAATTATGGCAACACTGTTTTAAATGGGAACGCATAGGTAACAAATATAAAATTTTAGAAATTGTAGATATGCCTTGTTGCCTACCTTTAAAACGTAAAAGGAATTCAAAATATTCAAATTTAATTTACCCAATTGCAATTAATTTGCTATACGATAAATCAAGACAATATTCAAATATTCCCTCACCACCTATTATCGAACGCAGAACATATTTCTATGACATATTCGGGTTTACTAATGGGCTTTATAAGAATTTGGAATTAAACGACGACTACGAAAAATTGATACTTAATGAATTAAGAAATCATTGTAGAGCAATAGTTTATGAATTACTTATGAGAACATTAGAGAATTTAACAAAAAACGATAAAATCAGATATGAACAACATTTTTATATTACATATGTGAATAATGAAGAATTTGGCAATCGCCGCTATATCAGCGACCAAGCACAATATAGACAAATCAAATTATATATGGATACAGAAATTGAATTAATGGGATACAAAAATATTAATGAAATTTTTGAACACAATTTATTCCCCAGACTTAAATCAAGAATAAATGACCATTTAGCCTTTGTAAGAAAAAATTATAGATTTCAGGCAATGGCATTAGAACTATTTTTACCTTACAATACTGATATCAATAAAATCTATTTTGAACTTTTTAATGATAAAACCAAGGGCGAAATTTTTCAATTAATTGAAGCTAACAAATTAGAAATAAATAAGTTGGCTCTTAGTAGAATATACAATAAAAACAATAAAGAAATAGCAGAAATGCTTTCTTATAGTAGTGCTGAAAATACTGTCAATGAGCGACTTAAAAAAGAAGACAAAAAAGATATGAAAACTTGGAATATAAAATTAAAAATTTTGTATCAAATAAGAAAAGACTTTAAGAAAGATTTGACCATAGCTCAATGCACGGAAATATATAAACAAAAGCGCGAAGAATTTATAAACGAGATAATCAAAATTTCATAACAATCAAAGGGCTTAATAAAAGCCCTTTTTTATTTAGTATTATAGGAGAAAAAATTATGAACCTTTTAGTCAACCACTTTATCAGACCGCCTCCCCATAAGGGTAAAAATTCATTGATATTGCAATAGAAAAATCACTTAAAATTGATTATAACTACTTTCCACTTTTTCAATTTCCACTTTTAGGATAATTTACAGTAAATACAAAACCGACTTTCCACTTTTATTCCACCAAAAAAAGAGAGTAAGTATTTCTACCTACTCTCTTAATCTACTTATTTTAATAAGTTATTATTTGCCGAAATATCTCTTTAAAAGACCTGCAAAGCCTGCGCCGTGTCGAGCTTCGTCCTTAGCCATTTCGTGAACGGTGTCGTGAATGGCGTCATAACCGAGCTGTTTAGCGCGTTTAGCGATAGCAAGTTTGCCTTCGCAAGCACCTGCTTCCGCAGCCGCACGAAGCTCAAGGTTTTTCTTGGTTGAAGGGGTTACAACTTCGCCGAGAAGCTCCGCAAACTTGGAAGCGTGTTCAGCTTCTTCGTAAGCGTAACGCTTGTATGCTTCCGCAATTTCGGGATAGCCTTCTCTTTCTGCAACTCTTGCCATAGCAAGGTACATACCGACCTCGGTGCATTCGCCGGTGAAGTGAGCGCGAAGACCTTCCATAATTTCTTCGTCGTCAACTTTACCTTCGCCTACAACGTGCTCGCAAGCATATTTTGTTTCGTTAGTAACGGGAACAAATTTCTTTGCGCCGCAAACGGGGCAAACCTGTACGTCATCCTCTACGATTTCACCGCAGACGGGACATTTTTTCATAAATATTTAACTCCTTTTGTTTTATATTATTTCTTA
>JAIDQV010000116.1:0-10578 GCA_029062045.1 Clostridia bacterium | reverse complement strand
TAAAAATTATAGCACCCAAAAACAAAAATTACAATATAAATTTTACAAATTTTTCCAACAATTTTACATCTTTTCGGGCACGCCGATACCTAAAAGCGAAAGGGCGTTTTTCAATGTCTGCAAAGTGGCCTTTGTGAGGGCAAGGCGGAAATCCTTTGCGTCCCCTTCGGCTGCCAAAATTTTGCAGTCGATATAAAATTTATTGTACTTTTGCGCTAAGTCAACAGCGTAACGGGCTATTAAAGAGGGCTCGTACTTCTCCGCCGCGTCAAGCACGGTTTGGGGGAATGCCGCAAGAGCTTTTACAACCTCGAACTCTTGTGCATTGGGTTCGTAACCGGCGGGCAAGGAAATTTTTGCGCCGCTTTTTGAAAGAACGGAATTCGCCCTTGCGCAAGTGTATTGAACGTAGACGCTGGTTTCACCTTCAAAACTTAAAACTTTATCGTACGAAAAAACTATGTCCTTGATTTTATTGTTATAAAGTGCGCCGAAGATAACCGCGCCAAGTCCGACGATTTGCGCAATTTCTTCTTTGTTTTCAAGCTCGGAATTTTTCTCGTTAATGACTGCGTAAGCCTTTTCAATGCACTTTGAAATAACGTCTTCAAGCCAAACGACTTTGCCCTTTCTGGTGGACATAGCCCCGTCCTCTAAAGACACCATACCGTAGGCGACGTGAACCAAATCTTTCGCCCATTCCTTGCCCATAAGTTCCAAAACCTTGAAAAACTGTTTGAAGTGCAGGTTTTGCTGATAAGCAACCACGTAAAGACACTTGTAAAAATCGTACGTATCCTTGCGGTAGATTGCCGCCGCCAAGTCGCGCGTAGCGTAAAGAGACGCTCCGTCCGAACGAAGAATCAGACAGGGAGGCATACCGTAAGGCTCTAAGTCAACTATGCTTGCCCCTTCACTTTCCTTTAAAAGGTTCTTTGCTCTCAATTCGTCAACAACAGGTTGCATTTTATCGGTATAAAAACGCTCGCCCGCATAGCTGTCGAAGGTTATATTCAACTTTTCGTAAATGGTCTGCACATAATCAAGCGTAAGTTTTTTAAACCACTCGAAAAGGTCGTTAGCCTCTTTATCACCGCTTTCGATAAGGCGGAAATATTCCCTTGCCTCGTTTTCCATTTGCGCGTCGGCTTCTTCGTTAAAGCGGACATATAAATTGTTAATTGCGTGGATACCGCCCTTTTCGACTTCCTCTTTCTTGCCCCACTTTTTATAGGCGCAAATGAGCTTGCCGAATTGAGTCCCGTAGTCTCCAAGGTGATTTATGCCAACGGCGTTATAGCCCAAAAATTTATAAATTTTATACAGCGAACCGCCTAAAACCGTTGTAGACAAATGACCTATGTGGAAGGGCTTTGCAATATTAACCGAAGAATAATCTATGCAAACCGTTTTGCCGTTGCCGACATTTGAAGAGCCGTAGCCTGACCCCTCGCTTTCGATTTTGGTTAAAACTTCGTGCGCAAGCCCGGCCTTGTTTACCTTGAAATTAAGATACCCGTTTACAGCCGAAACTTCACTGATAACCTCGTCAACGGTAAATGTATTTTTAAGCTCTTCGGCAATCTGCACAGGGCTTTTACGGAAAACTTTTGCAAGTTTGAAGCACGGCAAAGCGTAATCGCCCATTTCAGAATTGGGCGGCATGGCAATGTCGGCAGGCGTTACGCCTTCTACGTTAAGTTTTTTTACAATATATTCGCGGTAGTCCATAAATTTATTTTAACATATACGCAAAATTTTAGCAACTTCACCGCCATTTGTTTTGATTATTTTTGTCAATTATATTATAATTTAGAAAAAGAATTTTTTGAGGATACCAATATGAAATTAGGCGTTGTCGGTCTGCCCAACGTAGGCAAGTCCACCTTGTTCAATGCTATAACTCACGCGGGAGCAGAAGCCGCGAACTACCCCTTTTGCACAATAGAGCCTAACGTGGGCGTTGTTGCCGTTCCCGACGAAAGGTTGGACAAACTTGCCGCGCTGTATTCAAGCAAAAAAATAACCCCCGCCATCGTTGAGTTCGTTGACATTGCAGGGCTTGTAAAAGGCGCGTCAAAGGGCGAAGGCTTAGGGAACAAGTTCTTATCCCATGTAAGAGAATGTGACGCGATAGTGCACGTTGTGCGCTGCTTTGAGGACGAAAACATTACGCACGTAAACAATAAAATCGACCCCATTGCCGACATTCAAACCATTACGCTTGAACTTATTCTTGCCGATATCGAGGCAGTGAACAAGCGTCAAGACAGAATTAGAAACGTTGCGCGCGGCGGTTCAAATAAGGAAGCCGCGGCAGAATACGCCTTTTTGGAAAAACTAGAAAAATATTTGTCAACCGAAAAGCCTGCCCGACTTTTTGAATGCTCGGACGAAGAAAAACCCCTTTTGGAAAACCTATTCCTGCTTACGGCAAAACCTGTAATTTATGCGGCTAACATTTCCGAGTTTGATATGGGCAAGAACGAAAGCGACATCCCCCTCGTTTGCAAAGTTAAGGACTACGCCGCACAAGAGGGTAGCGAAGTTTTGGTTATCTGTGCAAAAACCGAAGAAGAACTTTCACTTATGCCCGCCGATGAAAGCGCAATGTTTTTGGAAGAGCTTGGACTTGAAGAAAGCGGCTTGAACAGACTGATTAAAAAGAGTTACGCTTTGTTGGGACTTATCTCCTACCTCACCGCAGGCGAAAAGGAAACACGCGCTTGGACTATTGTAAACGGCACGAAAGCACCGCAAGCGGCAGGAAAAATTCACAGCGATTTTGAAAAAGGCTTTATCCGCGCCGAAGTTGTGGAATGGCAAACGCTTTTAGATTGTGGCGGCTATAATGGTGCGCGAGAGAAAGGCAAAGTTCGCTCAGAGGGCAAAGAATACGTCATTAAAGACGGCGACGTGGTACTCTTCCGCTTTAACGTTTAAAAATGGAATTCAAATTTTACGGGCATTTACCTAACGAAGCAAAAGAGATACGATACGAAGTGTTTTGCAAGGAGCAAGGCTTCATAAACGAGTTTGACGAAAAGGACGAAGTTGCAACCCATTTGGTTGCATTCGAAAACGGAACACCTATTGCAACTTGCAGGATTTTTAAAGCCGAAAAAGAGTCCTACTTTATTGGAAGGGTCGCCGTTGTTAAAAACCTGCGCGGTAAAAACTTAGGGGCACGCATCCTGGAAGAAGCGGAACATTATATTCGCAATCAAGGCGGAAAAGAAATTTTAATTTCCGCGCAGACGCGTGTTGAAGAATTTTATAAAAAGCAAGGGTTTGCACCTCTTGGCGAAGTTTATTTTGACGAGGACTGCCCGCACATACAAATGATTAAAACATTATAAAAAACAGCCCCGCGGCAGTTGCCGCGGGGCTTATTCATTATTTTAATTACTTCAATTCAGAGAAGTATTTGATAGTTCTTACCATCTGAGAGGTGTAAGAATTTTCGTTGTCGTACCAAGATACAACCTTTACAAGGGTCGTGCCATCGCCAAGGGGCATGCACTTCGTCTGGGTTGCATCGAAAAGTGAACCGTAAGTCATACCGATGACGTCGGAAGAAACGATTTCTTCTTCGGTGTAGCCGTAAGATGAAGAAGCAGCAGCCTTCATTGCGTCGTTAACAGCCTTTGCATCAACTTCGCCTTCGCAAACTGCTATAAGCTGAGTTAATGAACCGGTGGGTACGGGAACGCGCTGTGCGCAACCGTCAAGTACGCCGTTGAGTTCGGGGATAACCAAACCGATTGCCTTAGCTGCGCCCGTTGAGTTGGGAACGATGTTAACAGCAGCAGCTCTTGCTCTTCTTAAATCGCCTTTACGGTGAGGGCCGTCAAGAACCATTTGATCGCCGGTGTAAGCGTGAATGGTAGTCATATAGCCCTTCTTGATTTTGCAAAGTTTGTTAAGGCTGTTTGCCATAGGTGCAAGGCAGTTTGTGGTGCAGCTTGCTGCGGAAATAACTGTGTCGCTTGCTTTAAGAGTGTTTTCGTTTACGCTGAATACAACCGTAGGAAGGTCATTGCCCGCAGGTGCGGAAATAACGACTTTCTTTGCGCCAGCTTTGATGTGCGCGGATGACTTCTCTTTCGAGCAGTAGAAACCGGTACATTCGAGAACGACGTCAACGTCGTGCTTTTTCCAAGGAAGGTTAGCTGCATCTTTTTCGGCATAAATCTTGATAGTTTTGCCGTTGACGGTGATAGTGTCTTCACCTGCCACTACGGTATCGGCATATTTGTATCTGCCCTGAGCCGAGTCGTACTTCAAAAGGTGCGCAAGCATTTTCGGACTTGTCAAATCGTTGATAGCTACGATTTCATAACCCTCTGCGTCGAACATTTGTCTGAACGCAAGACGACCGATACGACCGAATCCGTTAATTGCAACTTTTACATTTGCCATAAAAATAATTCCTCCGAATTAAAAGTTTTCGCTTTATTTTTAAGTTTGTTTGAAAACAAAGTAATTATAACAAACTACTTTATTTTAGTCAACAAAATTTTCGCAGAAAAATGCGTTAAACGCAACATATCCCCTGCCCTATCATTATACAGCATTAATTTTTTAAAGGCAATATTTTTGACATAATTTTCAAAAAAATTTATTTTTACACTTGAAATTTGTGTGCTTATGAATTATACTGAAATAAGTAAAATAAATATCTGTTACAGATACTTTCGGAGGTTTTTTATATGGCGTTGGTTTCGGCAAAAGAAATGCTGGAAAAAGCAAGACAAGGCAAATATGCCGTAGGGCAGTTCAACATTAACAATTTGGAATGGACTAAATCTATTTTACAGACGGCGGAAGAATTGAAGTCCCCCGTTATCCTCGGCGTTTCCGAGGGCGCTGGCAAGTACATGACAGGCTTTAAGACCGTTGCCGCAATGGTTAAAGCAATGATAGAATGTTTGAATATCACCGTTCCCGTTGCTCTTCACCTTGACCACGGCACTTACGAGGGCTGCTATAAATGTATAGAGGCGGGCTTCTCTTCCATTATGTTCGACGGCTCGCACTTCCCCATTGACGAAAATATTGAAAAGACGAAGGAACTTGTAAAAGTTTGCAAGAAAAAGGGATTAAGCCTTGAAGCCGAAGTTGGCGCTATCGGCGGTGAAGAAGACGGCGTTGTAGGCAAAGGCGAGTGCGCAGACCCCGACGAATGCAAGAAAATTGCCGATTTGGGCGTAACGATGCTTGCAGCAGGCATAGGCAACATTCACGGCAAGTACCCCGCAAACTGGGAAGGGCTTTCCTTTGAAACGCTTGCGGCCGTTAAAGATAAGGTTGGCGATATGCCCCTCGTCCTCCACGGCGGCACGGGCATTCCCACGGATATGATTAAGAAGGCAATTTCCCTCGGCGTTGCAAAAATCAATGTAAATACCGAGTGCCAGCTCTCCTTCCAGGAAGCAACCAGAAAGTATATCGAAGAAGGAAAAGATTTAGTTGGCAAGGGCTTCGACCCCAGAAAACTTCTTGCACCCGGTTGCGAAGCAATTAAAGCAACCGTAAGAGAAAAGATGGAAATCTTCGGAAGCATAGGCAAGGCTTAAGCGTTCAGCTTAAAAATATAACCGCCCGCGGTTTGAAACCGTGGGCGGTTTTTTTATCAGAATTAAAACATTAAAGTATCGCGAAGTTCACCCAAATACCAGCCGGGTCCGTCCATTATGATACGGTCGAATTTGGGTTTTAACTTTTCGGTTATTCCTAAAACGTAGCAATAGGGTAAGATTTCGTAGAAGTATTCGGGGTCGTCCTCCACCAACTCTTCGAGTTTTGCACGCTCGGCAAGCAAAAGGAATTTTTTAAACCCGCAAATACGCCCGTAGTCTTTTAGCTGTTCTTCCGTTCGTAAATCTATCCTTTTACTGATTAGGTATAAATCCAGCAAGGCAACAACAAGCGCACAAACCAGTAAAAGAGCCGCCTCCAAAGGAACACTGTATACCGCAACTAGGAACGGCACTCCGCCAAACATTCCAAAAAACGGATACATAAAATAACTCATTGCCGAACCTTTCGGCATACCCGCTTTGGAAATCAGCAACGAGAACCCCATAGCCGCCACGGGGAAAACCATACACATTATGATACCGCTTTCAATTGATATCCCGACGAGCAAAGACACGGCAATCATCATAACGAACGGTAAAACCGAAGTTAGGATTGAAAAACCTTTGACTTTTGCGTCTACCACTTTCTTCGCCTCGGTTTTACACTCGTTCATTACTGTTGAGTAAAACTCGTTGAAGGACTTTTGTGCGGTTAAAGTATAAAATACGCCGCCGTCGCCCTTCTTTTCTTTATCGCTGAAAATTTCGTAAAACAGCTGTTTTTCAATCTCGTAGGTATCCTCGTTAAACCCGTCACGGAGTTCGGGACGTTCGATATCTTTTATCTTCGTCAGTTTAAGTCCACGCTTGCAGTCCTCTTCAATGGTGATGAAGCCGCGCTCCGCCCAGTAAAGCATTAATGGATTGAACAGCTCGTGCGGGTTGGCGTTTTTGCCGTAGTATCTTAGCAAAACATCCAAGGGCGACGCTCCGTGCGGGGGGAATAGCTCTACAGGCTTTACGGCATTACGCTTTTGTGCTGCGCCCATAAAGATAGGAATAAGCGAAATTATCAAAGTTGCCGCAATAAGAACCGCGCCAACGATTACGTTTTCAATAATCACAGCAACCACCCCCTTTTACCGTCTTCTGTTAAATACCAGTCGGGAAGTTCGCTTGTATTGAATTTGCGCTTTACCAAAAACTTTATATTGAACGCATAAAGAAAAGGCAACGCCGCGTAATAATCTTCTTTTAGAAGGTCTTTCTTTTTCGATAACAGAAAGTATTTTCTGTAATTTACAAGGTCGGAATAGTCGGCAAGATTGTTCTTTTCACGGTAGTCAACGAAGCGTATAAGAAGGAACGAACCGATAAACAGTATTGCGATTGCAGCGTAACATATTCCGAACGGGTCGTCAATAGTTTGATACATAGCAATGAGCAATCCAACGGCAGGAAATACCCACCCCGAACTCCACACAAGTCGGAACACAAAAGGCATTTCATGTATAAAGCGAAAAGCGAACATTCCTAAAAACATCATAAACGGGCATATCACACCCACAAACCCTATCCCGCCGTCTTGCGGTGCTATGCACAGATAAATTCCGGCAAGAGCGAACGGCAGGATTGAAAGCGCAAAGGTTATTACTTTTAGTGTGTAATGCTTGGCGGAATACACTCCCTCGTCTTCGCGCACAGCGTAGCTTGCGTTTACACTTTTGACTTTATTTTTCTTGAACATAGGGCGGTTAATGTTTACCACTATTTCTTGCTTGAAAAAAAGACTGTTGAAAAGGGTGCGTTCCCTTACGTAAGTGCCCCTATCGAAAAATAGCGCTTTCCCGTCGTCGTGCTTGGGCAATCTTTTAACCCTGATAAGCCGAACGTGGGTTTTATCAATATGCTTTACGCGTATGTAACCCATCTGCGCCCAGTGAACTATGAGGGCACGCGTTAACCGCCTCGGATAAGTTTTGCCTATGAAAATGCGCTGAACGTCCAACGGTGAAAACCCGCGGGCGAGTCCTGTTACTGCAATTTTTTTAACGTTTCTTTTTGCACGCAAACCGAATACGAGCGCAAGTAATAATATTGCCAGTATGCACGCGTAAACCAGACCGGCAAAAATATAATAAACCATATTTATCCTCTAATTAAATTATACTTAGATGTATATGCGGTGTCAATTGTTTAATTTTTGCAAGGTTGCACATACTGTTTCAGCTATGAGAAGAAGAATTTTATATATAACGATTATACTTTGTATGCTTCTTATGCTTTTGCCTGCGTGTTCCTCAACGCAAGCAAACGGGACAAGTGGTTCATTGAAGGCAATAACTAAACCGTATCTAGGTGAATACGAGTGTGTCGAAGCGCGCCTCGGCGAAACCGATTTGCTTGAAAAATACGATTTCATTTCCATTTCGCTTTTAGACGATAAGAAAATGGAAGTCAGCTATAAACCCAAAAACGGAAAAAAGAAAACCTTTGAAGGCGCATACGAAGTAAACGAAGAAACGCGAGAATTTACGGGCGAGGTCGGTATTTTGGGCGTTAAATTCAAAGAAGGAACAAAAATTGAAAACGGTAAATTCACTTTGAAGAAGTTGATATTTTCAATGCCGCTTATTATGAATTTCAAAATGAAATAAATTAACGCGCGATTTTACATCGCGCGTTATAAATTTAATCGGGAACGTAGTTGCCTACTATTTCTTCAAGTCCGTCAGTATCAACCGTCTGGAAAATTGCGCCGTTTTGCGCCACCGAATCACCGTTGCCGGAACTCGTTTGGTTGTTGCGTTCAGCTTGCGCCGCAAAAATTTTCTCTGTTTCTTCGTCGAAAACTAAGAAGTCGTACTCCATTTTAACAAGATTCTTGTCGGCGTACATTTGCTCTAAGCGTTGAAGCTGTAAAGCTGCCTTCTTCTTCCTCTCCGCAAAAAGTATTATAAAAATCAATAACAGCAACAGAAACAGCGCACCTGCCGCTATTGCCACTATATACTTAACGTCCATATTTATATTATACTTCCACATTTATTTTATGTCAAGTTTATTTAGTTTAATCATCAAACACTGAAGCAACTACCTTTACATAAATTGGCACAATAATAAATAATATATTAATGATATGAAAAAGATTATGTTCTGCGGTGGCGGAAGCGCCGGACACGTTATTCCGAATATTGCAGTTATGGAAGTTTTAAACGGCATCTACGAACTGTGCTATCTCGGCACGGACGGAATCGAAAAGAGAATTTGCGCGGAAAACAATGTTAAGTATTACGAGTGCTCTGCCGTAAAATTGGTGCGCGGAAAAATTCTTTGCAACCTTGCACTACCTTTTAAGCTGTTCAAAAGCATAAAAGAAGCGGGAAAAATTCTTGACGAGGTTAAACCCGACCTTGTTTTCTGCAAAGGCGGATATGCGTGCGTTCCGCCTGCTCTTGCCGCAAAAAAAAGAAACATCCCTGTAATTACTCACGAATCCGACGTTAGCGCTGGCCTTGCAAATAAATTCATAGCAAGAAGGTGTGAAAAAGTGCTTACCACCTTCCCCTCAACGGCGAAAACGTTTGACAGGGGCATATGCACGGGTACGCCTATGAGGGGCTGTCTTTTCGGTCGAAGCCGCAGTGAAGCGCACGCACACTTCGGGTTAGATATGCGCCCCACCCTTGTTGTTCTCGGCGGGGGAAGCGGTTCAAGAAAAATCAACGCACATATCAGAAATATTGCACCGAAGGTTTGCAAGGACTTCAATATTTTGCATATTTGCGGCAAAGGTAATATTAAGGACACAAACATTTATGGATATAAGCAAGTCGAATTTACAAACGATATGGGGCTGGTTTACGCTTGTGCGGACGGTGCGGTATCGAGGTGCGGTTCTAACACAGCGAACGAGCTTATTGCGCTGAAAATACCCACCCTGTTTATTCCGCTTGAAAACAGACGGAGCCGCGGCGACCAACTGAAAAATGCCGAATATTTTCAGGGGCAGGGATTGTGCCGCGTTCTTAGCGAAAAAGAACTTAACGATTTGAAACTTTTAGAGGGGATTTACAGATTGTTCGGCGATAGGAGTTTAAAAAAAGCACTTGACTGTTGCCAAGTCAAGTGCGGAAACGACAGAATTATTAAAGAAATTACAGCAAGCCTTCGATAAGAATTTTAAGGGCAATTCCGATAAGCACAACGCCGCCGATAATTTCGGCAACACTTGCTTTTTTGCGGAACAGTTGCCCCACCTTTACACCGATTATTACGCCTATCAAAGAAATTATAAAAGTGATTACACCGATTATGCCTACGCTTATCCACGCCCATACTTGCACGTTTGTTACACCTTCAAGCATAGCGTTAAGGCTGAAACCGACGAAAAGTGCGTCAATGCTAGTTGCGACGCCTTGAACGAGAACTTCGGGCAAAGAGAACTGTTTAATTTTAAGCATCTCTTCTTTTGCACGGAGTTCTTTTATTCCGTCGTAAATCATTTTACCGCCTATTATAAAAAGAAGCGCAAAAGCTATCCAGTGGTCTACCGAATCAAACGCGTCAATTTGGTTGAACGCCATACCGATATAGAAACCGATAATCGGCATAACTGCCTGGAAGACGCCGAACACAGTTGGCATAATTACGGCTTTTCCCTTTGTAAGTTTTCGGTAAACCATACCGTCGCATATGGAAACGGCGAACGCGTCCATCGCAAGGGAAATACCCGATAAAATTACCGATGCAATAATTACCCACAACATAAATATATTATATTATACTCCAGTAAGTAACTTAAAATAAGAAATATTGAAATTTTGCAATTTAAAATTTTTATTAATGCTTAAAAACAGTTGCTTTTTTTCGCTTTTTAAGTATAATAAATGAAGTATTGAGGCGTAGCGCAGTTTGGTAGCGCGTCTGGTTAGGGACCAGAAGGTCGTGGGTTCAAGTCCCGTCGCCTCAACCAAAAAAGGAAGTAACTTTTGTT
>JAIDQV010000115.1 GCA_029062045.1 Clostridia bacterium | reverse complement strand
CACACACACACACACACAATGTAAATTTTTTTCAAGTGGCTGAAAAAATTGAAGGGCAAGGACTATCTTATTTTGTCAATTATGTTCCTTTTGCCGCTTTTTCCTGACGACGTCCTTTGCTTTGTTGCAGGATTATCGTCAATGTCGTGGCCATTCTTCGCCATAATGATAATAGTAACACGGCTTATAGGTGTTTTTTCTACGGCCTACTCATTCGAGCTGATACCTTTTAACACGTGGTGGGGGCTATTGATTTGGGCTTTGCTTCTTGCGTTAATAGTGCTTTCGTTTTATCTTGTGTTGAAGCACTATGAAAAGATTGATAAGTTCATCAAAACCAAACTGAAAATCCAAAGAAAGTAAGGCGGCGGAAAGCCGCTTTTCCTTTATCAAATTAAATAATTTTTGATAAAAGTTTTTTAAAATATTTGCATTTGATTTTAAATATGATAAAATGTATTTGTAAGAATTTGGTTTTCAGGTGTGTTTATGGATAAAATCAGCTTATTACAGAAGCGAAAAAAACAACTTCTTGACGCGGGTAAAGGTATCCGCGCTGATATTAATTCACTTATTGATGAGGATAGTTTCGTTGAGCTTTCGTCTTTCTCATTCTCCAAGAATGAGTTTTACGGTGAAAACGCCGAAGGCGAGGGCGTCGTAACTGGTTTTGCTACGATTTGCGACTATCCTTTTTATTTTGTCGCACAGAATGCGGAGGTGCTTTCCGGCGGGGTAAGCAAAGCGAACTGCGCAAAAATAGAAAAGTGCTTAAATCAGGCGGAAAAAACATCCACGCCCGTTATATGGATTTTGTCCTCGCTCGGCGTTCAGATAGGTGAAGGTGTAAGCGTTTTAGAAGGACTTGCAAGTCTAATTTTGAAGGCTTCACAAATGAAGGGCAGTATTCCCCAATATCTTATCGTAAACGGTGAAGTTTACGGCCAAATTTCTCTTCTTGCCGGAATTTGCGATTTTACTTATTTTATTGACAAAAAGAGCGCACTTTGTTCCAACAGCCCGTTGGTTTTATCCGCAAAAGCAAATGAAAACCTATCAAAATTTGCGGTTGGCGGCGTAAATGGGCTTAACAATGCCCAACTTGCAACATTTACAGTTAAGAATTTTACTGAAATAAAGAAGTCAATTACAGAAATAAACGAGCTTATTTCTAAGCCGTTAATTGACAGTGACGAGCTGAATACAAGCCTTTCCGCACTTGATAAAAAAGCGGATGCAAAAGCCATAACTGCGGTGTTCGACAAATCAACCGCAATAGAGCTTGGCGCGACATATTGTACGGAATTTAAATGCTATCTTTCAAGGGTGGGTGGAATTGCAGTTGCTGCCGTTATTTTCGACGGACTGGACGGGTTTGAGCTTACTGC
>JAIDQV010000114.1 GCA_029062045.1 Clostridia bacterium | reverse complement strand
ACGTCCAAGCCGTAAAAGGTGAAAGTATCTATAATTTTTATTATCGTCAAATTTCCCTCCAAAGAGGCGACGCCCGACGCCATTCGTCCGCCTTTAAAAATTATTTTTTCACCCGACGGTTATTTATAAGCCCTTTTAAAATATTTAAACGGTGAATATAAAAATAAAGTTTAAATTATTTTGTAACTATTCCGCTTAGGTTGCAAACGCGCTTTTTTTATGATAGAATACACTTATGAGAATGCATAAAAAAAGCCGCCTTGAAGAGAGAATCGAGGCGTGCGCGGACATTGTAAAAGTTGCGGATTTATCCGATAAAAATATGAAAAGGGCGGCATTGACCCACGAATATGTGCCGTTTAACGAGATTTTCGGCAATAATAACCCCGTATATTTGGAGATAGGTTGCGGCAAGGGCAAGTTTGTTTGCGAGATGGCGAAGATGCTTCCCCAAGTCAATTTTATCGCGTGCGAAAAGATTTCAAACGTGCTTATAGAGGCGCTCGAAAGGGCGAAGGCCGAAAACATAAAAAACGTTTACTTTCTGAACTGTGCGGCGGAAGTTTTGGAAAAATACTTCCCCCAAGGCTCGGTCGAAAGGATATATCTCAACTTTTCAAACCCTCTTCCCAAGGAAGGATACAAAAAACAACGGCTTACGCACCCGCGTTTTTTGAATATTTACGCCAAATTATTGAAAAAAGGCGGTCAAATTTTCCAAAAGACCGACGACGAGGACTTCTATAAGTTTTCGGTTGAAAGTTTCAAAGAAGTCGGCTTTGAAGTGCTTTCCACTTGCGAAAACTATCTTTTAACCGAAAAAGAGGACGTGGAAACCGAACACGAAAGGCGCTTTAAAGATATGGGCAAGCGCATTTTCAGGGTGGTCGTAAAGGTTTAAAATATGCTTTGGTTATGGCTTAGTTTAGGCATATTAGGGGGTCTAGCCCTAATTTTGCTGTTTATTTGGTGCAATAACAGCTGGTTAAAGGTAACGCGCTATTCCTTTGACGCGGGGCTGGATAATGGTGTTAAAATAGTTCATCTGTCCGACCTGCACGGAAAGGAATTCGGGCGCAAAAATACCCGTTTAGTTGCCAAAATAGTTAAAGAAAACCCGAATTTTATAGTAATTACGGGCGATATTATCCATAAATACAGGGAAAAGGATAAAAGAGTTGCGCTTGAACTTGTATCCTCGCTTAGCGGTGTTGCCCCTGTGCTGTACGTATCGGGAAACCACGAAATGCGCAATAAAGGCTACCGCTTTTTCAGAAGGGATTTGAAGGAAGCGGGAGCAGTCGTTTTGGATAATTGCCCCCGTAATATATGCGGTTTAACGGTGGTTGGGCTTAATTGTACCGCCCTAAAAAACGACGTTATATACAAAATTACGCCCAAAACGGAAGGAATTAAAATTTTGCTTGCCCATATGCCTCAGCACATCGAAAGGTACGCCTCGGCGGAATACGACTACGTTTTCAGCGGACACGCACACGGCGGGCAATGGCGCATACCCTTTACAAAGCAGGGTATTTATTCCCCCGGTCAAGGTATGTTCCCCAAACTTACTTCGGGCGTGCACGAGCGCGGTAAAACCAAAATGGTAATTTCACGCGGTCTGGGAAATTCCCAGTGCCCCATAAGACTTTTCAACCGTCCCGAAATAGTTGTTACGGAATTAAAATAGAAAAAGCCCGACGCCAAGCGTCGGGCTTTTTAATTAAGTTTAAATCAAAAGTGCAAGTACGGCTTTTATGGTGTGCAGCTTGTTTTCGCCCTGCTCCAACACCAAACTGTTTTTGCCGTCGATAATTTCGGGCGTAACCTCTATTCCGCGGTTTGCGGGCAACGGGTGCATAAACTGCGCGTTGTGCGCGGCAAGGGACATAAGCGAGCTGTTCACCTGGTAGGGAAGAAGAAGTTCAAGCTCTTTTTCCGAACAAGGGGAATGATAGTTGTAGCTGTCCGTATAAACGACGTCAGCGTTCCTAACGGCGTCAACGGGGTTTTGTGTTACGGTGATATTGCCGTACTGTCTTGCTTTGTCTAAAAGGGATTTTTTAATTTCGTACTTTTCGGGCGTGGCAACGGCAACTTCCATTCCGCACTTAATTGCGCCCGTTATAAGCGATGCGGCGGCGCTTGTGCCTTTGCCCACGTAAGCTATTTTAAGTCCTTCGAGTTTTTTGTGCTTTTCCCAAATGGTATAAAGGTCGCAAAGGGCCTGCAAGGGGATGCCGTTTCCGTTATGGGAATTTATTATGGAAATTTCCGAAACGGCGCAAAACTCGTCAAGCTCTTTCTGGCTGATGTCGCGCGTAACTAATGCTCCCACGCCGTAGCGGGAAATCACGTTTACTATGTCTTTGACGTTTTCGCCCGCCTTCATATCGTTTTCGGAATAGGGCAGGTCGACGCAAACTCCGCCTAGCTGGCTTACGCCTATTTCAAGCGCGCAGCGCGTTCTCAACGAAGTGTCGCCGAATAAAAGTGCGACGGTTACGCCTTTTAAAATGCGCGTGTCCTCGTGTGCGATAAACTTGGACTTCATCGCCTTGGTCGCGTACAACAGTTCGAAAATTTCTTCCGTAGAATAATCGCCCAGCCCGGTCATGTGCTTGTGCTTTATTCCGTATGAAGGGGAATACCTATTTATATCCATATAAAACCTCGCGCTTATTATATCATTTTGCAAAACTTAATACAAGCTATTTTAACTCCGATTCGCGTTTTGAAAATTTGCAGCCGCAGTAATTTTGACGGTAAAGCCCGTATTCTTTGGAAAGCTGTGTGCTTCTCAAATAACCGTTGCGCTTTTTAAAATCCGAATAAAGCCACTTTTCGCCGCCAATCCTCGCACCTATTTCGTTTATAGCCTGCGCGTTTTTTAAGGGGCTTATGGTTAGCGTGGTGGTGAAAAGGTCAAACCCGCCGTCGTCCGCAACCTGTTTGGTTTTTGCAAGCCGAAGCGCGAAACACTTCAAACAGCGTGAAGAACCCTCGCCCTCGTTTTCAAGCCCGCAAACCGCGTTGTAAAATTCCGCCGTGTCGTGGTCGCAGTCGATAAAGTCCGCCCAGCCCGTGGTATTTATCAGACGCAAAAGCTCGGCTTTGCGGCGTTCGTATTCTTCGTCCTCGATGTTGGGGTTATAGAAAAGAACGGTTATTTTGAAAAAGTCTTTAAGCCTTTCAAGGCATGCGGAAGAACACGGCGCACAGCAGCAGTGTAAAAGCAACCGTTTGCCTTTGTTTTCTTCTATTTGCTTTTGAAAGAGTTTGTCGTAATCGGGCTTGTTCATATTTTTATTATAACGGTTAATGCAAATAATTGCAAACAAGATACTTAATTAAACAAAGCAATATTAATTGATTTTTTTTACAGAATATGGTAATATAAGTCATATAATTTCGGAGAAAGATTATGGCAAGTTTAAAATTAAGCAAAGTCAACAAAGTTTACCCTTCCGGGGAAACGGGTTTATACGATATTAATTTAGAGGCGAAGGATAAAGAATTCCTTGTTATCGTCGGCGCGGACGGAAGCGGTAAATCCTCTTTACTTCGCGTAGTTGCGGGGCTTGAAGACGCAACCTCGGGTACGGTGTTTATCGACGATAAAGACGTTACCGAAGTAGAGCCGAAGAACAGGGATATTGCAATGGTTTTCCAAAGCAGTACGCTTTACCCCTCGTTAAACGTTTTCGACAATATGGCGTTCGGGTTAAGAATGAGAAAAGCCCCCGAAGCGTTGGTGAAGGAGAGGGTGAAGGTAGTTGCTAACATTCTCGGTTTAAACGATATCCTTTACCGCAAGCCCAAAGCTCTTACCGCGGCGGCTAAACAGCGCGTGGCGATAGGCAGGGCCATAGCAAGGGAACCTAAACTGTATCTTTTTGACGAGCCTTTGTCAGGCTTGGACGACAAGCTGAAAGGCGATATGCTTAACGTTGTAATAAACTTGCAGGCGCGCTTGGAAGGAACCTTCGTGTACGCGACGAAGAACGTTCCCGAAGCTCTTACGATAGGCACCAGGCTTGTGGTTTTAAAGGACGGCTTTATTCAGCAGATAGATACCCCCGCAAACCTTTACGATTATCCCGCAAATACTTACGTGGCTTTCTATATCGGTTCTCCCACAATCAACTTTATAAAGAAAGTTAAAATTGCGGAAGATGCGGGCAAGTACTTTGCCGTGTTTGCGGATTACAAAGTAGAGCTTCCCGAAAACGTCGTAAACCGTTTTGAAAAAATATCGGAATACGCGGGCACGGATAAAACGGTTATTTTGGGTATCCGCCCCGAAGATGCGGAAGTAAACGCTGACGGAATTTTCAGCGGCACCGTGGACAAGGTTGAGGACGAAGAAGGCATTTACGCCGAAGTAGACTTGACCCCCGACGTCACAATCAATGCTCAATCCAAAGAGAGCGTTCAAAAGGGTGCAAAGGTAAACGTTGCGGTTGACCTCACCAAACTTTATATCTTCGACGCGGAAAGCCGTTTGACCCTTTTGAAAAAGGACGCGGGCTACAATAAAACGGAATATGCCGACGCGGACTTTGTTCCGCTTGCCCACGACGAGCAATTACGCATACACGAAAGTTTAAAGCCCAACAAGAAGAGAAAGAAAAAGTAAGTTTAAAAAACAATGAAAAAGGTAATAAAATAAACGCCG
>JAIDQV010000113.1 GCA_029062045.1 Clostridia bacterium | reverse complement strand
AGGTGTAAAATGACGGTAGAAGAATTAAGAAAAATTGCCGCCGAAAAAGCGGCGCTTATCAACGTAAGAAGAATAGTGCGCGAACAAGCCGAAAAACTTGCGCCCCAAACGGGTTACAGAAAGCAGGTTTTGGTTTGCGGCGGCACGGGCTGTACCTCGTCGCATTCTCATCAGGTTATAGAGCAGCTTGAAAAGTCTTTTAAAGAGCTTGGCATTGACGACGTTTTAATCGTAAAAACGGGTTGCTTCGGACTTTGTGCTTTGGGGCCCATTATGATAGTTTATCCCGAGGGCGCGTTCTATTCGCAAATGACCCCCGAACACGCTAAAACGGTTGCAGAAAAGCACCTTGTAAAGGGCGGGCAGATTGTAAAGGAACTTTTATACGCAGAAACCGTTCAACCCGACGGCGGCGTTATTCCCTTCTCGGAAATACCTTTCTATAAACATCAGATGCGTATAGCTCTCCGTAACTGCGGCGTTATCGCAGCGGAAAGCATTGAAGAAGCTATCGGCGCGGGCGACTATTCCGCACTTGCACGTGCGCTTTTCGAAATGACCCCCGACGGTGTAATCGACGAAATTTTAAAGTCGGGTCTTCGCGGCAGAGGCGGCGCGGGCTTCCCTACGGGTCGCAAATGGCTGTTCACAAAGCAAGCTAAGGGCGATAAAAAATACGTTTGCTGTAACGCGGACGAGGGCGACCCCGGCGCGTTCATGGACAGGTCGGTTTTGGAAGGCGACCCTCATTGCGTGCTTGAAGCGATGACTATCGCAGGCTACGCGATAGGCGCACAGGAAGGTTACATTTACGTTCGTGCCGAATACCCCATCGCGGTTGAAAGGCTTAACATAGCAATAAAACAGGCGCGCGAATACGGGCTACTCGGCAACAACATTTTAGGCAGCGGCTTTAACTTCGATATACATATCCGCTTGGGTGCGGGCGCGTTCGTGTGCGGCGAAGAAACCGCGCTTATCGCAAGTATAGAAGGGCACAGGGGCGAACCCCGTCCTAAGCCGCCCTTCCCTGCAAACAGCGGTATTTTCCAAAAGCCCACGGTTATCAACAACGTAGAAACCTGGGCAAACGTTGCACCCATTATAAACAACGGCTATGCTTGGTTCTCGGGCATAGGTACGGAAAAAAGCAAGGGCACAAAGGTCTTTGCGGTCGGCGGTAAAATTAACAACGTCGGGCTTGTGGAAGTGCCTATGGGTACGCCTCTTAAAACTATCGTCTACGATATCGGCGGCGGTATCCCCCACGGTAAAAAATTCAAGGCCGCACAAACGGGCGGACCTTCGGGCGGCTGTATTCCCGCAAAATATATAGATATAGGAATGGACTTCGACAACCTCGTTTCAATAGGCTCTATGATGGGCTCGGGCGGACTTATCGTTATGGACGAAGATACCTGTATGGTTGACATTGCGAAGTTCTATTTGGAATTTACCGCGGACGAAAGCTGCGGCAAGTGTACGCCCTGCCGTATAGGCACTAAGCGCCTTTTGGAAATTCTCGATAAAATTTGCAGCGGAAATGGCGAGCCCGCCGACCTTGACAAAATCAAGGAAGTTGCGGAACATATGAAGTCCTCGTCCCTGTGCGCATTGGGACAGTCTGCGCCCAACCCCATACTTTCGGCTATGGAACATTTCGGCGACGAGTACGAGGCGCACATTTACGACAAGAAGTGCCCCGCGGGCGTGTGCAAGTCGCTTTTAAACTACTACATAGAACCCGACAAGTGCCGCGGCTGTACGCTGTGTGCAAGAAACTGCCCCGCAAACGCAATTTCGGGTGCGGTAAAGAGCGCACACGAAATAGACACTACGAAGTGTATCAAGTGCGGGCAGTGTATAGCTCATTGCAGATTTAACGCAATAGTTAAGAAGTAAAGGGAGGGGCTGTATGGAAAAACTTATTAATTTAAAAATCAACGGCATACCCGTAAGTGTGCCCGAAGGTTCAACTATTTTACAGGCGGCAAAATTAGCCAACGTAAGAATTCCCACCCTGTGCTATCTTAAAGACGTTCAGTGCGTGGGCTCGTGCCGTCTTTGCCTTGTAGAGGCGACGGGCGCAAGGGGCTTGGTGGCGGCGTGCGTTTACCCTGTAACCGAGGGTATGGAAGTTCGCACCAACACCCCCCGCGTAAGAAAATCCAGAAAAACTACCATCGAGCTTATTCTTTCCACTCATAAGAAAAAGTGCCTCTCCTGTGTGCGCTCTATGAACTGCGAGCTTCAAAAACTTGCATTAGAGTACAACGCCGAAGAGGACAGGTTCGGTACCGACCACGACTTAAAGCCCATCGACGATTTGTCGGCTTCCGTCGTGCGCGACAACTCTAAGTGCATAATGTGTACCCGTTGCGTTGCGGCTTGCGAGAAGCAGACGATAGGCGCAATAGGTCCTAAAAACCGCGGCTATGCAAAGGTGATAGGTTCGCCGTACGACGTATCTCTTGCCTTTACGCCCTGCGTAAACTGCGGACAGTGCGTGGTTGCATGCCCTGTCGGTGCATTATATGAAAAGTCGGCAGTGGCGGACGTTTGGGGCGCAATAGTAGACCCCGAAAAACAGGTGGTATTCTACACCGCGCCTTCCGTGCGCGCGACGCTGGGTGAAGCGTTCGGCTTGCCCGCAGGCACCAACGTAGAAGGCAAAATGGTTACGGCTATAAAACAGCTTGGCGACATAAAGTGCTTCAATATGGATATTACCGCAGACCTCACCATTATGGAAGAGGCAACCGAGCTTTTAACAAGGCTCAAAACCGGTAAGCCCACGCCTATGTTTACAAGCTGCTGCCCCGGCTGGGTTAAGTTTGCAGAGCATTACTACCCCGAATTTTTGCCCAATATCTCAACCTGCAAATCCCCGCAGGAAATGTTCTCGGCAGTGCTTAAAACCTATTACTGTGAAAAGCACGGTATAGACCCCAAAAACCTTTACGTTGTTTCGGTTATACCCTGCACGGCGAAGAAGTTTGAAATTTCCCGCGACGAATTAGGGCACTATACGGACGCGGCGCTCACCACGCGCGAGCTTGCCAAAATGATAAAGGAAGCGGGCATCGATTTTGCCAACCTTCCAGACAGCGAGTTCGATACGCCCTTCGGCAAGGCGTCGGGCGCGGGCGCAATCTTCGGCGCGACTGGTGGCGTAATGGAAGCGGCTTTAAGAACGGCGGCTATGAAGCTCGGCGGCAAAGGCGCACCCATAGAGTTTAAAGAAGTGCGCGGTACCGAGGGCGTCAAAGAGGCGGAGTACACCGTCGGCAAAACCACCGTTAAAGTGGCGGTTGCAAGCGGTCTCGGCAACGCAAGAAAAGTTTTGGAAGCAATAAAGAGTGGCGAAAAGAATTATACCTTCGTTGAAATTATGGCTTGCCCCGGCGGCTGTATAAACGGCGGCGGTCAGCCCTACGTTCACGACGAAGTGCGCAACAATATCGACTTGAAGGCAGTCCGCGCGCAAGCGCTTTACGACTACGACAAGGAAAGTAAAGTTCGCTGTTCGCACGACACCCCTGCAGTTGAAGTGCTGTATAAAGATTTCTTCGGCGAGCCCAACTCTCATAAATCTCACGAATTACTGCACACTTCGTACGCAAAGCGCGACAAGTATTAATAAAATATAAAGCCCGACGGTGATATAAGCCGTCGGGCTTTTTTCAAATAAATTTTTTTTACCCCTTGAATATTGACTTTGCGTGTGTTAAAATATATACGTTAAAATCCGTCATAGGGGGAATAATATATGAAAGACTGTAATTGCGGATACTGCGTAGGCGGCGAACCGCTTGCAAAGTTCGGCATAAAGATATGCGATTTATCCGTAAGCCAGCTTATTTTATTTAAAGAACAGTCCAAGCGCGGCAGGTGCATAGTCGCGTATAAAGACCACGTAAGCGAAATCGTCAACATTTCCGACGAGGAACGCAACGCATTCTTCGCGGACGTGAACCGCGCCGCAAAGGCAATACACAAGGTGTTCAAGCCCGATAAACTCAACTACGGCGCATACGGCGACACAGGCTGTCACCTTCATATGCACCTTTGCCCCAAGTACGAGGGCGGGGACGAGTGGGGCGGCACATTCACTATGAACCCGCAAAAGGTTTACTTAACAGACGAAGAATATTCGCAGATGATTGAAGAAATAAAGAAAGCGTTGTAATTAGAGAGGAGAAAATTTTATGGCACATAACGTAATTGCCGAAGCAAAAAGATGTTTAAACTGTAAAAAGCCTTTGTGCAGGCAGGGCTGCCCCGTAAGCACGCCCATTCCCGATATGATTTCAACGTTCTTAAACGGCGACATCAAAAAAGCGGGCAAAATGGTGTTTGATAACAACCCGCTTTCCGTGGTATGCTCGATTGTGTGCAACCATGCAAACCAGTGCCAGGGGCACTGCGTACGCGGTATCAAGGGCGAGCCCGTTGAAATAAGCACTATCGAAAACTTCGTTTCGGGGCACTACCTTGACAGCCTCGAACTCGAAAAGGCGGAGCCCAACGGCATTAAAGTTGCAGTCGTGGGTTCGGGTCCTGCGGGTATAACCATTTCAATTAAAATGGCGCAGCTCGGTTACGATGTAACTATATTTGAAAGCAAGACGGAAATAGGCGGCGTATTGAGATACGGCATACCCGAGTTCCGCCTTCCCAAAGCCATAGTGGACAAGTACGAAGGGCTTTTGAGAAAGCTGGGCGTTAAGATAAAATACAACGTAACTATCGGCAAAGCCTTCGGCATAGAAGAGCTTTTCCGCGACGGCTTCAAGGCGATTTCCATAGGTACGGGCGTAACCTGGCCCATAGCCTTGAACATCAAGGGTGAAACGCTTGGTCACGTTCACTACGGCGTACACTTCTTAGAGCGCCCCGACGTTTACAAGCTCGGTCAAAAAATGGTTATAATCGGCGCGGGCAACGTTGCAATGGACGTAGCGCGCACGGCTTTAAGAAAGGGCGTACGCGACGTTAAAATCACCGTCAGAAGCGACAAAGTTTCGGCAAGCGACGAAGAGAGAGAGTACGCCGAAATCGAGGGTGCAGAGTTCGTATTCAACAAGCAGCCCGTTGAAATTACCGACAACGGCGTTCTGTTTGCCGACACCGTTTGCGACGAAGAGGGGCGCATTTTAAGCGTTTCTAAAGAAACTACGCTTATGGAAGCGGACAGCGTTATGATATGTATTTCACAGCGCCCTTCAAACCTCATTCTTACACAGACGGAAGGACTTGAAACAAACGAGCGCGGGCTTGCTAAAATCAACCCCGACGGTTCAACCACCCGCAAGGGGCTGTTCGCCGCAGGCGACGTCGTGCGCGGCGCGAAGACCGTTGTCGAAGCGGTTGACACGGCAAAGCGCGTTGCCGCCGCTATGGACGCTTACTTAAAATCTTTACCCCAGGATTAAGCATATAATACTTAAGAGGTAATTATGGAAAATTTACTGCTTATTATTGCCGGCATTGCAATTGTTCTTGCAATAGCTTACGCGGTGTTCAACTACTTTTGCGTTAAAAAGCTGGAAGAAGGCACCGAGAAGATGGGTGAAATAGCGGGCGCCATAAGAATAGGCGCAAACGCTTTCATAAAATACGAATACAAGCTGGTTGCCATAATCGGCGCAGTAATAGCAGTTTTGGTATTTATCGTAATAAGCTGGCAGGCGGCGATTGCCTTCGTAATCGGCGCTGTAATGAGCGCATCCGCCGGCTGGGTAGGTATGAAGATAGCAACCTATTCCAACGTGCGCGTGACCAACACGGCGCGCAAGACCAAGGACGTGGGCAAAACTCTTAAGGTCGCATTTAAAGGCGGCTCGGTTATGGGGCTTTGCGTTGCGGGCTTCGCGCTTTTGGGCGTTGTAGCGGTGTATTTGATTTTCGGCCTCGGCGCAGGTCAAATCGACGAAATTATCTCCGGTGAAATTTCCAAAAACTTTATAACCCAGCTTCCCGCGTCGTTCACAATGACTTTGTCGGGTTATGCTTTGGGTTGTTCCATAATTGCAATGTTCAACCGTGTGGGCGGCGGTATTTACACCAAAGCCGCGGATATGGGCGCGGACCTTGTCGGCAAGACGGAGGCGCACATTCCCGAAGACGACCCCCGCAACCCCGCAACCATTGCGGATAACGTTGGCGATAACGTTGGCGACGTAGCGGGCTTGGGAAGCGACCTTTTGGAAAGCTACGTGGGCGCCATTTTATCGGCAGTAATGCTCGCGTGCGAACTCTTTACACACACCGCCGTGTTTACGGACGCGGCTTTCTTACAAAGTCTTATGCTCTTCCCCATAGTGTTCGCAGGGTGCGGACTTCTGGCTTGCATAATAGGAATATCTTACATAGTTATAAAACCCAAACTTTCCAAAAACGTGCATATGGAACTTAATATCGCCACCTGGATAGCGGCGGGTGTAACCGTTGCAGTGGGCGCGATACTGAGCTACTTTATGTTCAGGAACGTTTCGTGGGACGAAATGCACGAATGGGTAAAATTCAACGTAGGCGAATTTTCGCCCTGGCTTGCCGCCGTTTGCGGAATAATCGCGGGCATAGTAATAGGCATTATTTCGGAATACTACACCAGCTACGACTACAAGCCCACCAAGGGCATAGCGCACGCTTCCAAGGAAGGCCCCGCCCTCACCGTAACGCAGGGGCTTGCAGAGGGCATGATAAGCTGTATGCTTCCCGTAGTAGTGCTTGCTGTTGCAATATTCGGCTCTTACGAAATTGCGGGTATGTACGGCGTTGCGTGTGCGGCCCTCGGTATGCTTTCCTTCGTGGCGGCAACTGTTTCGGTTGATACTTACGGACCTATATCCGACAACGCCGGCGGCATAGCCGAAATGAGCGAGCTTGACCCCGAAGTGCGTGAAATCACCGATAAACTTGACAGTGTAGGCAACACCACCGCGGCAATAGGAAAGGGCTTTGCGATAGGCTCTGCGGCGTTTGCGGCGCTGTCGCTTATGACTTCATATCTCTACGCGTTCACGGGCGGCGATTTGCTTTTAAATCTTATAGACCCGCTGACGTTATGCGGTGCGCTTTGCGGCGCGGCGCTGCCGTTCTTCTTCTCAGGGCTTTTGATAAAAGCCGTTGCAAAAGCGGCAAGGAAGATGGTAGAGGAAGTGCGCAGGCAGTTCAGGGAATATCCCGGCATACTCGGCGGCACCGAAAAGCCCGACTATAAAACCTGTATCGAAATTTCTTCACAGGGCGCGCTTAAAGAGATGCGCGTACCCTGCATATTCTGCATATTGTTCCCGCTTGTTACGGGCTTTGTGTTCGGCCCCGAATTTGTGGGCGGCGTGCTTATAGGCGCAACCATAACGGCAATTATGCTGGCGCTTTTCTGCGGCAACTCGGGCGGCGCGTGGGATAACGCTAAGAAGTACATCGAGGCGGGCGGCTTGAACGAAATCAAAGCCGAAATCGAAAAGGCGGAAAAAGAGAACGCCGAAGAAAACGTCGGTAAAGGCTCACCCGCGCATGACGCGGCAGTCGTTGGCGACACGGTAGGCGACCCCTTGAAAGATACCGTCGGACCTTCGCTTGACATATTAATTAAAATAATGTCAACCATATCCCTCGTTGCGGTAGTGGTGTTCAACCAATATAATCTTTTCAACCTTTTGGGACTTTAAGTTAAATTAAAAGCCTCCGCGGGCAACTGCCCGCGGAGGCTTTTTCGTATGTAGTTAACGCCTAATTTCAAACTCTTGGTTCATAATCTTTTTAATGGATTCCGCATCGTCGGTGATGTTAAAGTCGCCGTGCATGGTGTGCTTGATTACGGAAGATGCAACCGCAAAGTTCACAATCTCGTCAGGGCTCATTCCGCGCATAATCGCGTAAATCATACCGCTTGCAAAAGCGTCGCCGCCGCCGACCCTGTCCAGAATATTGAAGCGGAAGGTACGGCTTTCGTAAGTTTCGCCGTCGTACCACATAAATGCTTTAAGGCTGTTTTCGCTGCCCGAATGCACGTATCTTACGTGCCTGCCTATCGCCTTGAAGTTGTAACGCTTGTGAAGCTCTCTGAAAATTCTGTCCTGCTCTTTATAGGAAGGGTTCATCGAAAGCCCGTCTTTTATGTCCTTGCCGTTCTCGTCGCGAAGATTAATGGGCTCTATGCCGAAGAGTACGTCAACGTAGGGCAAATATTCCGTTATGCAGTCGCGCGCTTCCTGCCAGCCCCACAGCGCCGAACGGAAGTTGCAGTCAAAGCTGACTGTCATGCCAAGCTCTTTCGCCGCTTTAAGCGCGTATAAAACAAGTTTGCGGCAATTTTCCGAAAGGGCGGGCGTAATACCCGAAGTATGTAACCAGGTAAAGCCTTTCAGCTTTTCTTTAAAATCTATTTGCGAATAATCGTACTTTGAAAAAGCGCTGTCCTTTCTGTCGTACGTAACCTTTGAAGAGCGCACGCCGAAGCCCTCTTCCAAAAAGTAAATGCCCATTCTGCCTTGGTTAGAATAAATGCAGGGCGAGCAGTGCACGTCGTTAGAGCGCAAATATCTTATCGCCGCCTTGCCGATAGAACTGTCGGGCACAACGGTGAAGTAAGAGGCGTCAATACCCAAGTTTGAAAGGGACGCCGCTACGTTCGCTTCCGCGCCGCCGTAAGTTACTTTGAATTCGTCGGTGGTGCGTATTTTTTCATAGTTAGGGGGCGAAAGTCTAAGTAAAAGTTCGCCCATAGTTATAAATTTAATCTTGCTTGTATCTGCCATAATTTTCCCTCGCTTATTTTAATTATATCACCCGTTTTTTAATTTGTACATACCCCCGCGCAAAAATTCTATTGCTTTTTTATATGAAAATTGATATAATTAATTAAACTATGCGGTTAAAAATTAACGTCAACTCGGTTGCAAACGATTGCGAATACGGCGGCGAACAAGTACTTTTTGCCGAAAAGGGAGAGTTTCTTTTAGAGGAAATTTTCCGCTTGCCGTTCTTCCGGATAATCATCGACGATATTATAGACGGCAGTCTTTGCTTTCGGCTTATGGAAGGCGGGGTGGCGCACTACTTCGTGCTTGACGGGGATAACAAAACCGCAAAATTCCACCGCAATACAAGTCTTGGCGAGGACGATTTTACTTTTGAACTGATATGACGAAAAACGATATTTTAAAATTTATTGAAGAACTGCCCTCAACCTACTCGGATACCCCGTGGGAAGGCGACTTCTATTCAACGGTATTAAAACACAGCGGCGGCAAGTGGTTCGGCGTTATTTTAAAGGCTTCGCCAAACTATCTTAAAAGCTACGGCTTGCCCGCCCGAAATAACGAGGTTTTAAATTTGAAATGCCCGCCCGATTTGCGCGAATTTCTTTGCGAACAGCACAAGGGCAAAGTTCTTCCCGCATACCATATGAATAAAACGCACTGGATTTCTGTAGTGCTTTCATCAAACGTTCCCGAAGAAGATATAAAGCAGCTTATACGGCTGAGTTACGATATTACTAATAAATGAGGGGTGAGGCGTTGAAAATAGCAATAAACGTAAGCGCAATATCATACGACGGCGATATGGATTTTTCGGAGTTCGAAAGCCTGGGCGAAGTAAAGTACTTCGGTGAAATTTCACGCGAAGAGCTTTTTTCGCTATGCGCCGACAGGGACGCGCTTATCGTAAACAAGGTTGAAGTGGACGAAGCCCTGCTTGCCGCCTGCCCCAACTTAAAGTACGTTGGCACTTTCGCTACGGGCTATAACGTTGTTGATATAGAAGCCTGCCGCCGTCACGGTGTTACGGTATGCAACGCGCCCGACTATTCCACACACTCGGTAAGTCAGCACGTTTTCGCCCTTCTCTTAAATTTGTACGGTAAAATTTCCGAATATACCTCGTCAGTTGCCGCAGGCGACTGGATACGCAGTAAAACCTTTTGCTATTTTCCCTATCCCACTTACGAGCTGTACGGCAAAACCTTCGGCATTTTCGGCTACGGCAACATTGGCAAATCTGTTGCAAAAATTGCCCAGGCCTTCGGCGCAAACGTTGTCATTTGCACCCGCACCCCGCCCAAGGACTGCCCCTATAAACAGGTAAGTTTTGAAGAGATGCTTAAAACCTCGGATATAATTTCTTTGCACTGTCCGTTGACCGATAAGACGGCGAACTTAATCGATAGTAAGGCTCTAAGTCTTATGAAGAGCAGCGCAGTTTTAATTAACACCGCGCGCGGCGGGCTTGTTGACGAAGTGGCGCTTGCCGCCGCCTTGAATAAAGGGCAAATTGCGGGCGCGTGCCTAGATACCGTAGCGGTCGAGCCTATGCGTGCCGACAACCCCTTGTACGGCGCGAAGAATTGTCTTATAACGCCCCATATAGGTTGGGTGCCTAAAGAAACCCGCCAAAGACTTTTGGGGATTGTTGCGGGCAATTTAAAGGCATATATAGGGGGTAAACCCATCAACGTAGTTACATAATATAAAAGCCCTGCGGCCATTCGCCGCAGGGCTTTATTAATTTACTTTAATTATTATATAATGTGCTTTTAATTTCGTTAAGCGAGTAATTCACAGTGCCGAGGTTGAACGCAAGGGGAACGGACATCTTTACCATCGTAGCCCTGCCAGTGTTGTTCTTCGCGTTGTCTATTGCCGCAAACCAATACTTTTGCGAAACGCCGGTCATATCATTGCTTGCGTTAAGTGTAGCCGTTACGCAAACGGTGTTTAAAGAACTGTCATCGCCGCCTTTGTATAATTGTTTGCCCGCCAAAATACCTTCGTAAGATTTTCTCTCTTCAGCGTTCAAAGCGATGGAAGAACCTGCAAATGTGTAGTTTTGCATTTTTCCCGAAGGTGAATAAACGCTTATAACCTGCGACATGCTTGCGCTAAGCTGCATAGCTCTTACAGCGATATTCAAACCGTTAACGTCTATTAAAGAGTTGTCAGTATCGCCCAAGCCTGTAACAGAGGTGGTTACATTAGGCGTTCCCTCATAGTCGCGAACGACTATTTCGGTCTTTGCCGCCGAGCCGTCGTACTTATAGTAAGTGAAAACGTCTTGGTCAATTAAAAGATATGATTGCCCGATACTGTTCACTTGATATTCGGCTGGTGAAGCCATATTTATTTTTTGTGCCGAATACAGCGGGCGCAGGTGGTTGTTTACGTCCATAAAGTAGCTTTCGGTAAGCACGTACTTGTCTGTAAACGTTTTGGTGTCTTCACCCACCTTGAACGTTATGGACGGAATGTCAAGCTCCGTCTTGTAGTAGTAAACGGTAATATCGTTTTCGGGGTAAGTACTGCTGTACTCCTCGTTAATTAAATGTTTGGGGAGGGTCGTTGCGTAGAATGTCGTCTTATAAGTGCTGTCTGCGTATTTAACCGAATAAGAGGTGTTGCTTGCCGACTCCGTGTCATGCTCTACTGTATAAGTAATTTCTTCTTTTGCAAAGTTGTCTTTGCCTTCGGTGAAAGTGGGCTGAATATACCTGTAATTTGTATCCGCATACCAGTTGGAACTGAATGCCGCCTCGTTGGATTTTCCGTTCGCACCGCAGCCGTTACAGCCTGTACAACCCGCAAATATAACCGCGCATCCTGCCGCCATGGCAAACGCGGCAACGCCAAAACGTTTCTTCATAAAATATCCTTTAATTTGAAATTACGGTCATTATACCATATAATTTTTATTTTGTAAAAACTTTTATGCCCAAATTCTTTAAATTTACTTTCACTTTATGCTATAATGGTTTTGCTTGAAAATTTATGTTACACGCTATAAACTGCGCGGCGCTGTCCGTTGCACTGGAACAACTTAAAGATATCGTCAAGAAAAACGAAGAAAATGGTCAAAAGACCGTAATTTTCTGCGAGGACAGGCTTTCCCTTGCCGCCGAGCGCACAGTCTGCGCCGCGGTAGAGGGCACTTTTTCTACTTCCGTTTTCACCTTGGCGCGCTTTTTGTCCAGCGAGAAGGGCAAGGCGGAAAACGTTCTTTCAAGCCAGGGCTCGGCTATGGCTGTCCGTAAGATAATCGAGGATAAGAAGAGCGAGCTTACCCTGTTTAAAAAACTGTCTGCGGCAGGCGCGGCGCAGTCCGTCTACGATACTATCGCGCTTTTGTATTCCTCGCGCGTGTCGGCGGAGGATGCCGCAAAGGCGGCGGAAAACGGCGGTATCCTCGGCGGTAAACTGCACGACCTCGCCATAATTTATTCCGAGTACGAAAAGTATCTTCAAGAAAGCGGCAAGCAGGACAGAAACGCTTATCTTCGTCAGCTAGGCGTGGTTATTTCCGAAAGTCAGAAAATCCGCGCTAGCTGCGTTATATTCTTGGGTTTTCAGGCGTTCACAAGCACTTCGGCGGAATGCGTGCGCGCGGCTTTCGGGGCGGCGGAAAGCGTTTACGGGCTGTTTATAGGCGGCAAAGAAGATTTGTACGTAAACGAGGCAAGCGCAACCTTTATTGCGATTGCAAACGAGTTCGGCGGGGCTGAAATTTCATCGGCGCGCGGGGACGGGTTGGAAGAGGCGGAAGTTCTTCGCCGCGCCGTCTACAACGCGGAAAGTTTCTACTGTGAACCCGTGCCTACCGATAAGGTCAATATCTACGAGGCGGCGGATACCGAAGAAGAGCTTGAATTTATTGCAGTAAACATAAAAAAGCATATTTCGCAGGGCGAACGCTACGCAAAAATTTCGGTAATGCTCCCGAACCTTGACGAGGGCGAGCGCGCTCTTGCCCGCGTCTTTTCGCGCTATAAAATACCCTACTATGCGGACAGAAGACTGTCTCTTTCCGAACATTCGCTTTGCGCCTTCGTTATAAATTATCTTATTTGCGCAACCTCGGGCTGTCCCTTTGCGGAGGTGGACGCAATTATCGCTTCGCCGTATTTCCCCGCAGAGCGCGCCCAAAAGGATGTTTTCCGTAACTACCTTTTAAGGCTTGCAAACTTTCGCGGCGGCGTTAAACGCGCACCCAAGGAAGAGGCGCTGTCTAACCTCGGCTTCGATATGGAAACTGTTGAAAAGGTCAGAAAAGAGTTTTTAAAGGGGCTTGATTATTTACCGCTAAAAGGCGGTATTTCAAGCATATGTGGGGGTCTACGCGCACTTTTAGCCTATTTTAAGGCAGAAAACGTGCTAAAAGACCTGTCCGAAAAGTACCGCGACAATAAGCCGACTGCGGCGCAATTTTCTTCGCGCGCATACGAAAGTTTACTGACTGTTTTAGACGAAGCCGAAAGTATTTCGGGCGGTGTCAGCGTCAAAGAGTTTGTAAAAATATTAAAAAGCGGATTTGCCGCAATGAAGATTTCGCTAATCCCCCCCAAGGCGGACGCCGTCTTCGTGGGCGACTTGGCTGCAACCGCAAATACGGGCAGCAACGTGGTGTTTGCCGCTCATCTTTCGGGCGATGTGCCCTCGGCAAGCTCGGATACTTCCCTGTTAACTGATAGGGAAATTTCTGCGTTAGAGGGCGTAAATTTCAATATTTCACCTAAAATAAGTCAGGTAAACGCAAGAAAGCGCGAAACCTGTGCATTGAATATATGCTCTTTCAAAAGACAGCTTTACCTGTCTTATTCCGTGCGCCAGAACGGCGAAGAGAGCGGCGCAAGCGAGCTTATTTCCTACGCCGCGGCGGCGTTTAAAACGACGAAGGGCGCGCGCTTAGAGCCTGTTTCAGTAAAAAAAGTGGAAACACTCTACCGCGCTATTCCCTATTATTGCAGTGAAAAATTGCCTGCAATAAAATATTTAAGGAAGTTTGCGGCCACAGAATACGCCCCGTCCGTGTACAAAGTTTTATCAAACCACGGCTTTGAGAGGGAAGCCTCTGCCGCACTCAGAATACCCGTTAAACGCGCCATATCCTGCGGGCAACGGCTGTATTTGGGCGGAAAAAGCAGCCTTTCACCCACCGCGTTGGAAACTTATTTTTCCTGCCCGTATTTGGGCTTTATGCGCCAAGGGCTGAAAGTTCAGGAAAGAGAGGAAGGCGTTATCCGTGCCGTTGACACGGGCAATTTCATTCATTCCGTCTTACAGGACATGGCCGAGCAAACGGGCAGCATTGAAAATGCGGAAGAGTTTGCCAAGCGTACCCGCGCCGTTGCTGAGGAAAAACTTTCAAAGCCGCCCTATTCTTCGCTTGTTGACAGCAAAAGCGGCAAATACGTCGCGGACGAGCTTTTGTCCGAGGCCGTAAAAATTTCAGACGGAATGTACCGACAAATTAAAAATTCGTCTTTCAGGTTCGCACAGGCAGAGTGCGGGTGCGAGGTGCAGCTTTCAAACGTAAAAATTTACGGGCGCATCGACCGCGTCGACGAAAGCGGCGATATGGTTAGAATTATCGACTACAAGACGGGCAACATTGACGCAACAGCTTCAAAATACTACACGGGCGCAAAATTGCAGCTGCCCTTGTATCTTCTTGCCGTTTCAAAGGGCAAGCGTGCGGCGGGGGCTTATTACTTCCCCGCATCTTTGGAATACAAAGACAAACAGGACGGGGTTTTCCGTCTTCAAGGCTTTATGGACGGCAGTGAAGAGGTCGTTATCGCTTCGGACAGTACCGTTCAGCCCAAAATGAAAAGTGATTACGTGAACGCTTCGCTCGGCGGCAGCAGGTCGGAAAGCGCCATGTCAAGGGCGGATTTTGCCGACTTTTTGGAATATTCCAAACTTGTTGCCGACGTCGGCGCTACGGAAATGCTTTCGGGCAATATTGCGCCTTCCCCGGCGGAAGGTACTTGCCGCTACTGCAAGGCGGGCGGAAGTTGCGGCGTAAATCTCGGCAAGGACGGGGAAGAGCGTAAAACTAAGTCCGTTAAATGTTCGCAAATTGTCGGGCTTGTAAGAAAAATAAAGGGGGACGGAAATGCAACTGACTGACGAGCAGGTTGCCGCGATAGCCGCACGCGGTAAAACCATAGTTTCCGCCTCTGCGGGCAGCGGTAAAACATTTGTAATGATTGAAAAACTTGTCGATGCCGTTTCAAACGGGGTTGACTTGGACGACGTGCTTGCCGTAACCTTCACAAAAAAGGCGGCGGCGCAAATGAAGGAAAAGCTGCGTTCGGCAATTATAAAGCGTGTAGAGAACGCGGGCGAAGAAAAAACCCGCTTAAAAGCTCAGCTTTCTAAAATTTCTTCGGCAAACATATCTACAATACACTCGTTTTGCGCAAGGCTTATAAGAACTTACTTTTACGCCCTTGACGGGGTGGATTCGGGCTTCGATATTATTTCTTCGGACGATGCCGTCGCGCGCGACTTGCAGGCGCGTGCCGTGGATAACCTTTTTGAAAGACTTTACGAAGAGGACGACGAAGAGTTCAAACTTCTTTTGTCGTGCTTTATGAAAAAGCGTAACGATATATCTTTAAAGAAACTTTTGTGGGAAGCCTACGCCGAAGTGCGTTCGGTTGCGCATTACACCGAAATTTTGGAAAACGCGAAAAATTTGTATACGGAAGAGGGCTTTAAAAGGGTATGCGAAAGTTACTTTTTAACCCTAAAAAATAAGATTGCCCCCCTAATATGTGCCGTTGAACGCCTTAAATCGGAGTTTCCCGCAACCCAAAAGGCGGCAATTTACAATCAGCTTTTCACAGAAATGGAATGCGCTTTAAAGACGTATGAGGCAGTCGGGCTGTTCGGTACGAAGCCCGCTTTAACAATAAGCCGTAAGCCCGTAGACGCGCAAGAGGACAAGGAAGCAGGGGCGTCGTTTAAGGCGTTTAAAGATTCTGTAAATAAAAAATATACCGCCCTTTGCCCCGATTTGGATACGGAAGAAAAGGAACGGGAAAAGTTCTTTAACAGTGGAAAAGTCGCAAGTGCGTTTTCAAGCGTTCTTTTACAGCTTGACAGGGAATTTGCCGAGGTAAAGGCGGAGGAAAACAAACTTGACTATAACGATTTAGAGCATTTAACCTTGCAGCTTTTAAGCGACGAAGGGATAAAAAAAGAAATAAACTCGGGCTTTAAATACGTTTTTGTGGACGAGTACCAGGACGTAAACCCCGTGCAGGAAGAAATTATTTCTTCACTTTGCGGTGAAACCTTCCTCGTAGGCGACGTAAAACAGTCAATTTACGGCTTCCGCGGCAGCAAATCAGTATTTTTTACTAAAAAATTCGAAAATTTTGAAAAGGGCTTAGGCAACGCGTTGAAACTTTCAAGCAATTTCAGAAGCTCGGACGGGGTTATAAACTTTGCAAACGACCTGTTTTCAAAGCTAATGCGCCTCGATACTTGCGGCGTTGACTATAAAAAAACCTCTGTTATGCGTGCCGGCGGACAGTACCCCGAGGGATACGGAGAGGCTAAAATTCACGTTTTCGGCGAAGAAGAGGAAGAAGAATGCGAGCTTGAGGTGTATTCCGTTTTAAACGGCGGGCAAAAATCATGCCACACGCGCGAGGGGCTTGCCGTTCTCGAAATCGTCGAAAAAGAGTTGCAAAGCACCCACTACGATTTAAAGAAGGGAGAATACGTCCCCACCCAGCGCGGCGACATATGTATTCTTACGCGCAAAAACAAGGGTGATTCGGTTGAAGGAATAGTCCGTGCGTTGACCGACCAGGGCTATACCGTTTCGGGCGCGCAGGAAGCAAACGTCTGCGAATTGTCGGAAGTAAAGCAAATTCTGGATATTCTTTCGCTTATAGACAACTCCGAGCAGGACGTGCCTTTGGTTACCGCGCTTTTGTCGCCGTTGGGCGGATTTTGCGAGGACGAGCTTGCCGAAATAAGAATTGCTTTTCAAGGTGTAAAGCCCCCGTTATCGTTTAGAAAATGTTGTGAAAAATATGCGGCCTTGCCAGGTGAAATATCGCGAAAGTTGCACATATTCGGGGGGCAATTACAAAAATTGAGGGATTTGGCGGACGTTTTGCCCACAGGCGAGCTTATTGACGAGCTTTTGGAAACCTTCGGTTTGGAAAGCGGTTACGGCGCCGGTGGCGAGATAAAAGTCAAAAACGTTTTGCGCCTTGCGGAAGAGGGTGCATCATTGCCCCTTGCCGCATTCCTACAAAAAATAAAGGCGGGTGGTTACGACGTTTCCGCGCCCGCGCCCGCCCCGTCGGACAGTATAAAAATAATGTCTATGCACGCCTCGAAAGGTCTGGAATTTCCCGTAGTAATTATTGCGGACATATGCAAAACTTTCAAAGGGCAGGACTATTCCGAAGTGCCGTTTGACGAAAACTTCGGTTTTGCGCCCAAGTCTTATGACAGGGAAAATATGCTTGCGCAAAAGACTGTGTTGCGCCGCCTAATAAAATCCAAGCAGGAAGAGGAAGAGCTTTTCAACGAGCTAAACCTTTTCTACGTTGCCTGCACCCGCGCAATGTGCAATTTGCATATACTTGCAGAAAGGGTCAAGCCCTTTGACGAAACAAACTTCTTCGACGCAAAGTGCTATGCCGACCTTTTCAATATGCAGGAATTCTTGCACGAAGAGGCAGGCGAGCTAAAAGACTTTTCGGCGGAAGAATACGGCGGCTCAATGCTACACACCCCCGACGGCGCGCTTGTGGAAAGCATTGAAAAACGCTTTATGCAACCCTATGCAAATGAAATAAGCGTTGATTTGCCCGTAAAAAGCTCGGCTTCGGCAATACTGAGAATGCGTGACGACGAGCCTCACGAGGTCGCCCACGCGCTTTTCGGCGGCGAAGGGGAAACGGGTACGGAAAAAGGCATAGCTTACCACAGATTTTTAGAGCTTTGCGACTTTTCAAAGAAGTCCGTGGAAGAAATTGAAAGCGAAAAACTGAATTTTTTGAATTCGGGAAGAATTACCGAAGCGCAATACGGCATTTTAAATGGAGAAGAGCTTTCGCAAATTCTCAATATGCCCGTATTTGCGGATTTAAACGGTGCAACGCTATATAGGGAACGGGAATTTTTGTGCCGTTTAAAAGCCAAAGAGGTTTTGGAAACAGAGGCAGAGGACTACGTTTTACTTCAAGGCGCGATAGACCTTCTTGCCGTCGGCGACTTCGGCGTTAAAATTATAGACTACAAGTATTCACACAAGACGGACGAACAGCTTATAAAGACATACGCCGCCCAGCTTAACCTTTATAGAAAGGTTACGGCAGCTATTTTGCACTGCTCGCCAGATAAAATCAGCAAGACGATTGTAAACATTCACACCCGAAGGCAAATTGATTTGAATTAAACAAAGAACCCCGCGGCAACCGCCGCGGGGTTCTTTGTTTAGACGTTGTATTTAGCCATAAGTTTTAAAAGCGCGTTGAAGTTGTCGTTTAATATGTCGGCTTCCGTCGGGTTTAGCGAGCCCTTAATTTTAAGCACCGCCAACGTGTTTTTCAGCTTTTCAAGCTCTTGCCTGTCGGTTTTTGCAAGATTCTTAGTCAAAAGTTTGTCCGTAACGGCAACCGCGTGTTCAAGCCGTACGCCGTTTTTTGCGGCGGGTATCTGAGCTTGCGCTTGCATATCCGTCCTCATCGCTCGCATAGGCTGAACGGGTATAGGCGTTTCGGCCGCCGCGGCTTGTGTAATTTTTGCCTTGTGGGTTGCGTAGCTTTTTGTCAATGCGCAAAGCGCACCGTAAAGAATATAGCCGACTACCCAGAAAGTTACCGTCGCCGTAACAGACTGCGCAAAACCGCATTGCAACATAAACGCGGCAAGGGTTATTGCGGCGTACGCATTTGTTAAACTTAAAAAGGGTTTTTTGGACGCAATTTTAATTTTTTTGGAAGCAAGCGTTGCCACGAGCGCAACAAGAAAAATTGCAAGATAAGAGCCCCAAATAAAGTAAATTAAAGTGTCGAAGGGCAGGCTGTCAATCCAGCCGTAAAAGTCTTTAAATAAATTAGCCATCACATTAATTATAGCCTTAAATTTTTGCAAAGGGTGCCGAATATGCTCGAAATAACGCTGTTTTTGTCAATGGAAAGGGCTTAAATCGATTTCAAGTTCGTCTGAATAAGTTCGCCCTCTTTTTCGGCTTTTTTAAGCACTTCGTCCGTAACGGGCATTCCCTTTTTAATGATTACAACGCCGTCCTTTATAACGTCGCTTTTAAGCCTTTTCGTCTTTTTGGCGATAACTACGTCGCCGTAAACAAGCTCGCCCGGGGAATAGCTTTTTTTGCCTATTTTCACCCGCAAAATTCTTTTTCCGTTACAGGACATATCTTCCAAATTTCCAAGATACATTCCGCCGTCGTCGTAGCTTGCCCTGCCAAGTCGGATGGGCTTTGCCGCCTTTATCGCCCTTTCCCTGTCCTCGAAAAGAATAGTTTCGCCTATCTTCAAAACGTTTTTCATATCCACGAAGAACTCGTTCTCGTCTTCGTCGGCGCAGGTAAGACACTCTATCTTTCCCGCCGCCGCATTCACGGAAATTACGTAGCCCTTTCTTCCTTCCGTGCTCAAAACTTTTTTGCCGTACAATAATGAAACGTTCATAATTTTCTCCTTACGCTCTATCATATTTTTAAATCTCTAGCCTTAACACAACTAAAAATATACATTTTTGTCGATTTTACGGCATACAATCTTTACATATGACTTGACAGGTGTAAAGTTTTAGTGTAAACTTTTCTAGACTAATATTAAAGAAGGCTAATTTTGAAAGAGAAGTATGACGTTATAATCGTTGGTGCGGGCGTTGCGGGGCTTAACTGCGCGCTGCACCTGCCGAAAGATAAAAAAGTTCTTATAATTTGTAAGGGCAAGCCCGAAGAAAGCGACAGCTATCTTGCGCAGGGCGGAATTTGCCGTTTGCAGGACGAAGAGGACTATGAAAGTTATTTTGGCGACACTATGCGCGCTGGGCATAACGAAAACAACCCCGATGCCGTAGAGTGTATGATAAAATCCTCACCGGAAATTATCGACGAGCTTGTTTCCGTTGGCGTTGATTTTGCGCGCGAAAAGGACGGTAGTCTTGCCGCCACGCGTGAAGGCGGGCATTCCAGAAACCGTATTTGTTTCCATGAGGACTGCACGGGTAAAGAAATAACTTCTAAACTTATGCAAGCGGTATCCGCTCTTAAAAACGTGGAAATTTGCCCTAAAATCACGCTTATTGACTTGATTTGCAATAAAAACGAGTGTATGGGCATAGTCGTTTTAGATAACGCAACGGGCAAGGTTAATAAAATTCTTGCCGACTACACCGTGCTTGCAACGGGCGGAATAGGCGGGGTTTTTCAACACTCGACTAACTTCCGCCTTTTGACGGGCGACGGCGTTGCAATATGTCTGAACCACGGAGTTGCGGTTGATAACATTGATTATATTCAAATACACCCCACCACGCTTTACACCGAGAAGAAGGGGGAAAGGTGTTTCCTAATTTCCGAATCCGTCCGCGGCGAGGGCGCGCATCTTTTGGATATGCAAGGTAACAGGTTTTGCGACGAGCTTCAACCGCGCGACGTTGTTACCGCGGAAATTAAAAAACAGATGAAAAAGGACGGCTCGTCATTTGTTTGGTTGGATATGCGTCCCGTCGGCAAAGAAGAGCTTTCTACCCACTTCCCCAGTATAGTTAAAAGGTGCGCGGAAGAGGGGTACGACGTCTTTTCTCAGCCCGTTCCCGTCGTGCCCGCACAGCATTATTTTATGGGCGGCGTAAGAAGCGATTTGAACGGCAGAACCACTATGGATAGGCTTTACGCCGTGGGGGAAACCTGCTGCAACGGAGTACACGGTGCGAACAGGCTAGCCTCTAATTCCCTTCTGGAAAGTATACTTTTCGCAAAGCGCGCAGCCGTCGATATCGCGGCAAATTACAAGCCTATTATAGGATTGAACCCCGAATATACCGCAAATAACGCATATTTAGGCGATTATTCCGACCCCGCAAAGATATTGGAAAGTTATAAAAGCACATTGCTTAAAGCGATTGAGGAGGCAAAAAAACAATGTTAGAAAACGTATCTTTAAAGCTGAACGCAGACGAACTTATAAAAATGGCGCTTAAAGAGGATATTTCCAACGAGGATGTAAGCACAAACGCCGTTTTAAAGGGTTATAAAAAGGGCAAAGCCGACTTAATTTGCAAGCAGGACGGCATAATTTGCGGGCTTAACGTTTTTGAAAGAGTATTCAAAATTCTTGATGAAAATACCGAAATCAAGTTCTTCGTAAAAGAGGGCGAAAAAGTAGCTAAGACCCAACATATAGCCCAAATAACGGGGGATATGCGTGTAATTTTGCAGGGTGAAAGGACGGCTTTGAACTATCTTCAAAGAATGAGCGGAATTGCAACTTATACATCGGAAGTTGCCAATCTTTTGAAGGGAAGCAGCACTAAACTTTTGGATACCCGCAAGACCACGCCCAATATGCGTATTTTTGAAAAGTACGCCGTTAAGGTGGGCGGGGGAAACAACCACCGCTATAACCTTTCGGACGGGGTGCTTTTAAAGGATAACCACATCGGCGCGGCGGGCGGAATAAAAAACGCAATTAAAGCCGCGAAGGAATATTCTTCTTTCGTAAGGAAGATAGAGGTTGAAGTGGAAACGCTTGACGGCGTAAAGGAAGCCGTTGAGGCGGGCGCGGACATTATCATGCTTGACAATATGTCGGTTGAAGATATGGCCGCCGCAGTGAAGTATATTGCGGGTAGGGCGGTTACCGAGTGTAGCGGCAACGTAACTAAAGAAAATATCAAGAATATAATTTCAACGGGCGTGGACTACGTTTCAAGCGGTGCGCTTACCCATTCAGCGCCTATACTCGATTTGTCGCTGAAAAATCTTCACCCCGTGGAGGAAGTATGAAGGCCGAAAAAAGGCGTGAGGAAATTTTAAGTCTTATAGGCAACGCCGAAAATCCCATTCCCGCAAACGTGCTTGCGGAAAGGTTTGCGGTGTCCCGCCAGGTAATAGTGCAGGATATTGCAATTTTGCGCGCAAACGGGCTGGACGTTACCGCCACTAACCGAGGCTACGTTCTCAACACAAAAATTCAGGCAACCCGCGTTTTTAAGTGCAGGCACTCGTTTGAAGAAATCGTGGACGAGGGTGTTCTTATTATTGAAGCGGGCGGGCGCATTGAAGATATTTTTGTCAACCACCGCGTTTACGGAAGAATATCTTCGCGGCTTGACCTCATTAACCGCACACACGTTGAAGAGCTTTACCGGTCGCTGGTGTCGGGCGCGTCTAAACCATTAATGAGCGTTACGGACGGCTATCACTACCACACGGTGTCCGCAGACAGCGAAGAGATTTTGGACAATATAGAAAATCTTTTGCGCTCCCGCGGGTTTTTAATCGAAATATAAATATGCGCTCGCCGAGTAATGCGGCGGGCGCTTAAATTTTAAAAAATTTTATTTCTTACTGAAAAAAAAGCGGTCATAATTGTTTTATATAGTGAAGGCGCTAAATTAATCGATATATCGGAGAACCACAATAAATGTCGCTTGACAAGCAGATGATAAAGCTTTCGAAAGGGGACGGGTCCGCATTTGAAAGTATTTATAAAAAGACCAAAAAGGCAGTGTATTATACGGCGCTGTCTATTTTAAAGGACCGCTCTTTGGCGGAAGACATTATGCAGACCACCTATTTAAAGGTGATAAAGAACGCAGGCGTTTACCGTGAAGGAACTGATGCCGCCTCGTGGATAAAACGCATATGCCGTAACGAGGCGCTGAATTTAAGAAAGAAGCGCGGGCACGAGACATATATCGACGAAAGGCAGAACGAGGGCGTTTTCGGAGCTGAGCAAACCGACGATTACGGACTTTTAATTGACCTTGCCCGCAGGATTTTGCCGCAAGACGAATTCGAGGTTTTAATTTTAGTAGCGGCAGCGGGTTATAAAAGGCGTGAAGTTGCCGAGCTAATGAATATTCCCCTTTCAACTGTAACGTACAAACTTAACTGCGCAACGGGGAAAATGATAAAGGCGTTGCAAGAGTAGAGGTGAGAGAATGGAAGAAAAAGATTTATTGAAAAGAATTAAACGTGAAAGCGAACTTCATGCCCCCGACAATTACGATAAAATAATTAACGCCGCAAACGCAAGCGGACTTTTTAAATGTAACGCCATTGACGAAGAAGCGTATTCCGACGGCGAAACTGTTGCGTTAAATTATGTAAACAAAAAGGCGGCTCTAATAGTGTCCCTTGCTTCGGTTGCGGCAATTTGTCTTACGATAGCTTTGCCCATTGCTTTAAGCGGAAAGTACGAAGGCGGCGTTACCACGCCCCCGCTTATTGATGGCGACGATAAAGTAGTTGCCGAAATCGACCTCGGCGATTCCTACACTTATGGCGCAGTAACTACGGCACGGCTTGCGGAAAGTTTTTTAAACGAGCCCGCACAAGCAAAGGCTATGACTAAATCTATGGCAAGTTCGGTTTCGTCCGACGACTTTAACGAGTTCGGAACTTACTTTACCGCACTTGATTGTTTCTTGGGTGATAACGGTGTAAACAAGAAACTTGAACCGAAACCCGTCGACTATCAGAAATCGATAGTTCTTTCAGGCCCTCGTTTAAACGGCGACGAGTTCAGCTACGCGATGTATTACACAGAATATAAGATTGTGAAGAAGGATTACGTTTCGGGCAACCCCGTAGACTATGACCTTGAAGGCGTTATTACCGCTTCCTGGGCAAGCGGGCTGTCATTGGTCGGCGAACGCACTATGTCGTCCGACGCAGCAGACGCAGAAGAAACCGCCCTCAAACTTTACGCCTATCCGAATTTAAGCGACAAAACGACCTACGGACTGATGCAGCTTGAATTTATAGAAATCGACGGTGTTACAGTTAAAGGCTATTCATATAAAATCGTTTCTGGCGGCACTACGGTAAGCGAGGCTGTCGCATATACCCCCGCAGGCAAGGACTTGGTTATAAATATCAAGGACGGCAAAAACGATAAAGCAATTTTCACAGTCGCCGGTAAAAGCGAGGATGGGCAAGGTTATAACGTAGATTATGCAATAGGCAGTAATGCAGGTTTGTTTACCGTAAAGTATACAGATAACGGGTTAGAATACGAAAGCCCCGAAGACCCAGACATCGATATTTTGAAGTATAGGGACAACGGCGACGGAACGTATTCGGTTTCGTCTTACGATAAAAATGCAAAGCAGCCTGAAACCCTGGTTATCCCCGCAACTTATAACGACAAGCCCATCGTAAGTATAGCCGGCGGCGCACTTCAAAAAGGCTCTTTTAAAAAAGTTATTATCAGCGACGGCATTACGAGAATAGAACAGGAAGCGTTTAATGAATGTCGCAGCTTGACGGAAGTTGAGTTCCCTTCTACGCTCGAATATATCGGTAGAGATGCGTTTTACGATTGCGACTTAGAAGAACTGAGCTTGCCCACAAGTTTAAAGACGATAGGTCAAACAGCTTTCGGTAATTGCGACAGTCTTAAAAACGTTGATATACCCGAGGGAGTTGAAACGATAGACAGTCAAGTTTTCTTCTCGTGTTACAGTTTAAAATCCGTCAACTTCCCCGCAAGCCTTAAAACTTTATGGTATGGGGCGTTCTCGTGGTGCGGCAATCTTGAAAAAATAACGGTTGCATCCGGTAACACCGTTTTCCGCAGTGTTGATAACTGCATAATCGATATAGCAAATAAAGAGTTGGTTGCCGGTTGCAAAACGAGCGTCATTCCCTCCGACGGCAGTGTAGAGAAGATAGGCGATATGGCATTTTGCGGCAGCGGGGTTAAACAGTTTAATTTGCCAGCAACGGTTACCGTGATTGATGATAACGCGTTTGCAAATTGTGATTTTACATCCGTTAATATTCCTGCAAGCGTAAAAGAGATTGGCTCCGGTGCGTTCGGTAGGTGTGATTATATCGATTCATTTACCGTAGACGCGAATAATACAGTCTTGTACAGTAGTCAAAATTGCATAATCGAAAGGGCAACCAAAACGTTGGTTGTCGGTTGCGTGGCAAGCGTTATTCCGGATGACGGCAGCGTTACAAGTATAGGATACGCGGCATTCCAAGAGTGTAACATTCAAAAGTTATTTATTCCTGCTTCCGTAAAAGAAATTTCACGCAACGCCTTCCTGCGTAGCTATATACATGAAGTAACGATGGAAGGTGTAGAAATCATAGACGATTACGCGTTTGATTCGTGTTGGTATCTTAGAAGCGTAACTTTTTCAAGCAACCTAAAACGTATAAGAAACGAAGTGTTTAGAGATTGCTATGCGCTTGAAAGAGCCATACTTCCCCAAGGATTAATTGAATTGGGTTACTCGGCTTTTTACAACTGCACGTCGCTGAAAAAGGTTTATCTTCCGAAAGGACTGACGGGTATTGATATGCAGATGTTCTATAACTGCACGAATCTTGAAGAAGTTACAATCCCCAACACGGTAAACTATATCGGCTATCAGGCGTTTTATAATTGCAGTGCGTTAAGAATTATTTATTTTACCGGAACGGACGAAGAGTGGAAGAGTATCATAAAGGACGAGAACACCTGGGATTACAATATAGGACCGTATGACGTTCGATATATAAGAGAAGACTGACCACCATTCACCATAATAAAATCCCCGCAGTGCTTTATGCCCTGCGGGGATTTTTCTATTTTTCTTGTAACTGTCGCTTTCTCTTCGTCCAGCAAATAAATGTGTAGGTATCGTTTATCAAAAATATCCCGAATGACACCGCAAGCGCCAAATAGCCTATATCCTGCACACACGCAAGCGACCATAAAACTATCAGCACTATATCGTTAAATATAAACGCAACCGCATAGGCGGGCACTCTTAATATCATCAGGAACAACGCCACAAAACTTGTCGTAACGGAAAGAGTACTTACTATCAGGTTTTGTGTGTTGAAGGCTTGCAAAATAAAGTAAAACGCAACCGTTATCGCCACGGCAAGGGGAATTAAAATAGCAAGGTACTTCTTTTTGAATTCGCCCACTTTAACTTCGGCGGTGCCCTTGTCCGACGGGTGTTTCAGCCAGCTTACAAGCGAAGCTGTGCAACAGGGCAGCTGCATACAAAGATAAATTATCATCTCGCCGTAATACCCGAACATGAACGAAACGAATGAATATGTCAGACTGAAAATCAACATAATTATCATTCCGAACACGTCGCCCTTCGCGGCGAAGATAAGCGCCGTAACCCCGAGAAGGGAAGTGGCAAGGGTGGCGTAATCCGAGCTTCCAACCGCAAAGAAAGAGGCTATTATCGCCGCCAGCGAAAATGTCCATAATATCCATTCGAACTTATTAAGATTTTTAAAAGGGTTGCGTATTTTCTTCATATGACCGTATTCAATTATATATTATACGGCAATTCAGTCAAGCGATTTGACAGCGCCCGAATATTGACAAACAGAAAGCCCGGGTGATATAATTTTAAAAGTTAACGAGGAAAAAATTATGAAATCGATAAAACGGCTTGCGCTTTTGCTTTGCGCCGCATTTATGCTTTTTGCATTTGCGGGTTGCAATAACGGAAGTACGGACGGTGAAGGAGGTAATCCCCCGGTGGACACTTCAACTAAACTTACGGGCAAGGTTTATATCGTAGGCGATTCTACCGTTTGCGACTATACCGTTAAGCCTCAAAGCGGATTAGACGACCAGTATCTTCCCCGCTACGGCTACGGCACGCAGCTTCATAAATATCTAAACTGCGACCCCAACCAAATTATCAATCTTGCCGCGTCGGGCAGAAGCTCGCTTGATTATAAGAACTTAGAACACTATACGGCCATTAAAAACAATATAGGTAAGGGCGATTATCTTATAATAGGTTTCGGGCATAACGACGAAAAGGACGAAGACCCTTCGCGTTATACAAATCCCAATAAATCCTATACCGACGACAGCACCGAAGGCGGACTGTCCTTCCAATATAATTTGTATCAAAGCTATATTAAAATGGCAAGAGATGCAGGCGCAACGCCCATTCTCTGTACGCCTATCGTAAGGTATGACAGCACGGGCAGCTATACCGGGAAGCCCGTCCATATAACCGATAACGGTGACTATCCCAAGGCAATAAAAGAACTCGGTGAAGCCACCTCGACTACGGTTATAGATTTAACGGCGATAACTAAAAAAATATACAGCTCGGATAATAATGCGGCAAAATATTACCTTGCGCACAACTCTTACGAGGGGGCAAAGGAAGACGGAATTCTTTCGGGCATGGACGGCACGCATATAAATATGTACGGCGCCAAAATGGTTTGCTACGAGATTACAAGGGCGCTCTTGAAGACGAACTGCCCGCTTAAAGACAACGTCATAACAAACGCGGCCGCACCCACTTGGGAAATTGATTTTCCCTTGGCGGTGAAAGACGATTACGTCAAAACGGGATATAAAGCGTTTACGCATTCGATGAAGTCGCAAAGATACGCTGTAACCGCCGAAGGGTGGTACGGTACGGCAATGGGAAATTTGGGCGGTAACTCGCTTAATCCCTTTACCGTTTCCGAAACGGGCAGGGTGTTTACAATAAGCGCCGAAGATAAAAAGGGCAAAATTTTCGATAACAAAGACGGCACTTCGGGCGGGGACGGTTTTGCGGCGGCGTTTATGCAGGTAGGCTCGTCTGAAAACTTTACGGCAACCGCAAAGGCGAAGGTAATCGCCATGGCCGATAACGCAGGCAGACAGTCGGCGTTCGGGCTTATGGTCAGGGACGATATTTACATCGATACAAGAAACGACGGGCTTAATTCCACCTATCTTGCCGCAGGAGTAATAGATAATAAAACCGCAATTTTCAGCCGTGAAAGCAAGTTGCTTCATAAAGAAAGCAATTCTGTTAGTGTTACGGTTGACGCAGAGTACGGTTTGAAAATACAAAGGGTAGGGCAAAAGATTTATCTTACCGTTACAAGCGGCGATAAAACCTTTACAAAAGAGTATTCGGATTTGCAGATAGGGCTTAAAGCTGTCGATACCAAATATATGTACATTTGCCTGTTTGCAACAAGGGGGATGACGGTGCAGTTTTCAAACGTGTCCGTTGAAATTACGGGCAGCGCTGGCACAGAATAATTTAAAGGGGGTTGCATTACGCAATCCCCTTTTCAATATTAAAATTTAAAAACGCATTTAAAAACGCTTGTAATTTTTGTAAGTTAAATATATAATAATTAAGCAATCACGGCAAAAAACATATATTGGGGTGTCGCCAAGCGGTAAGGCAACGGACTCTGACTCCGTCATTCGTTGGTTCGAATCCAGCTACCCCAGCCAAAAAAAGACAAGCAACATCGCTTGTCTTTTTTGTTTTAAATAATGTCAGTATTGATTTTAGAGAAAAGTTCTTGTATAATTGTAACAATAACCAAGTGGAGTTACAAATGATAAAATTAGTTGATTTTCTAACTATAAAACCAGAAGATTATAGAAATTATAAAATTCATTTTGCAACTGGCGCAAACGATAAAAAAGCGCCCTACAGAAAGTTTTTAATAAACGAATTTGAAGAGTGGCAAGCTGACCAAACAAATAAAAATTTTAACCGTGAATATGTTATTTCGTTAATTTATTACGATAAAGACATTTGGCTTTTTGGTGGAATTTATAAAGTTAATAATCAAACGCCTCAGCCCATATCGCATAATAACGGTTGGAACGGGTGGCATTACGATTTAACGCTTATAGATAATCAAAGCGATATGATAGGCAGGGTTTTTGTTTATTATAAAAAAGAGTTTCGAGCCTCATATCCTTGTTTAGAATTGCAAACAAAGAACGGAGCTAACCCTGTGGACATTTGTGTTTATTCAATTTTGGATAAACGAGTTACGATAAACGATTTTACCGGCTTTGATAATGTAAATATTTCTTATCAAACTTTAAAGTATATTATAGAAAACAACATTCCAACTTGGAAATCCGCATTATCAAATGTAAAAGGTGTTTATTTAATAGTTGACACTCTTTCAGGTAAACAATATGTAGGTAGTGCATACGGCGAAGATTGTATATGGCAACGCTGGTCTGAATATGCAAAAAACGGACACGGCGGAAATATTGAACTGAAAGAAATATTACACAATAACGGAATTGATTATAGAAACAATTTTAAGTATTCAATTTTGGAAGTGTGCAATATGAACTTGGGCAATGAGTATATTATTGAGCGTGAAACATATTGGAAAGAAGTTTTAATGACTAGAAAATTCGGAATGAATAGCAATTAAATGGAGCTAATTTTAATAAAGCACTTTCCAACAAGGTGAGTGCTTTTTAATTTTTTAAGTGTACACACTACACTTATTTCATAAGAGTAGTGTGCCCTGCGGGGCTTTTATCCGTATGCTTTGTCAACTGCTGTTCATAAAAATTGTCCTCCTTACGGTATTTGAGAGATACCCTCTCGGCTTAGTATTATAAAAATAAAACATGACAGTTATTGTTATATTTAAAAAATTTTTTTAAAATATTTCTACAATAGGTAGCCAAGTGATAAAGCTAAAAGTTAGCCTATAACCTAAAAATTTTTTAAATATCCCTACAAGGGGTAGCCGATTAACAAGCCGTTTTTATGCGCTTTTGAAAAAAAGCCTTACATATGGTAGCCGAATAGAACGGCATTTTTGCAACCATTTTGATAAAAATTTTAAAATAAATTTCAAACAAAAAACTCACGGGGCTTTCGCTACGTGAGAAACTCTTAATTACTATTAAAAATAAGAATCGTAATGCAAATAGATATTGATATGTCGCTTATAATTTTGTATAATATTTTAAACATAATCATTTCATATAAGAATAATTACAAAAAAGGTATATAATATATTGAAAAATTAAAGCAAGCACATCTATAAGAGTAAATATCACAAGTTTGTTTCGTTTATGTGCTGGTATAATATTGGAGAAAATATGACAAACAAGGATTATCGTGAATATTGCAATTTATTACATAATACAATCATTCCTTCGACCATAACCCAAGAAGAAATGGATATGATTTTAAAGCCACTAAATGATTGGGTTGATAAACATACACCAGCACAGTTATACAAATTTAGAGAATGTAATGAGAACAATATAAACGCTTTTCGTAATCAACAGATTTGGTTCGCTACAGGCGCAAAGATGAACGATGATTATGATGCAATTCTATATTGTGATAAGAATGAAATTTTAGCAGAGCTAAACAGTTTGTTCGATATAAACGGTACTCTTATATTTTTGAAAGCATTAAAAGAGGGTGACGCAATTCCCGAGAGACTGTACGACCTTTTTGGGACTAAATATATCGAGAATGCTAGAGAAATTGTTAAAAACGCTGATAATAAAGCTATTAATGAAATGAGCTTATCTATCAAAACATTTATGGAAAACGGTTTTAAAGCGCAGTTCCCATTTATTTCGCATACGCCACAGAATGTAGTAAAGATTTCATCTTTTAGTGAAAATATTTGTTCGCCGCTTATGTGGGGCCATTACGCAAGTAATAGTTCTGGATTCGCATTAGCCTATGATTTTAGGGAAAAACACTATAATGAATGTCACAATTGTCCCAAACTTGGCGTAACTTGTATAACTCCAAAATTTAATAGATTGTTACCAATTTTTTATGCTGACAAAATGTTTGAGGCAACTGATTATGCAAGATATTTAATGCAAGATGCGTTTACAAGAAAATTTCTATTTGATTTACGTGTGCCTGAACCATTATGGCAGAAAGTATTAGCGTCTATAACATGTTCAGACATTTTTATGCAAACAAAAACAGTTTTTCATAAATTTAATAAATGGAATTATGAAAAAGAATGGCGCATGACGGTTAGCTATAATTCAAATAATTATCCCTACGATCAAACAGCTAATATTTGGAAAAAACCTTGTGCGCTATATTTAGGTAGAAAAATTAAAGATTCTGATGAACTAATATTACGAAATATTGCCTTTAAACAAAAAATACCTGTATTTAAAATGGTTATAGATGATAAAAGTAAAGATTATCGTTTAAAACCCATTCGTCAAAAGAACACCTCAAAGCAATTGATTTTAAAATAATTTTCAATGGAATTAGATTTTATTAAAGATATGGATTTTAATGCAAAAGAGTTTATAGAACAACTGAATTTGTTTTGGGGAAGATTGTTTACTTACAATCATTCACTTATGAAACGTTCCGAAGACGAAAAATTATATGGCTCGGAATCGTTCATTGATGTAATGGACTTTTATTTAACCTCACAAGCGCAATGTTTTATAAAAGATTTCTTAATGCAACATATTGGAAGTCTTGGAATGCTTCTTACTGCTAGATGTTTTCTTGAAGGCTTAGCATTAAAGCGAATGTACGAGCATGGCAAGATAACAGATTTACATATTGAATTGCTGCGACACCAAGTATATTTAATTGAGTATCACTATTATAAAGATTTTGATGATATAGCAGATAAAATTTTAATTCCCGAAAAGTTAATAAAGGATAAAGAAAACGCTGCGGCTATTTATAAAGAGAAACTTGCTGGCAAATTTAGCGAAAAACAAATTAACGCTATTATCAAAACAAATAAGCCATTTCTTTGTGATCCATATACAAATTTTAGGAAGTTAGTAGGAGAAAATTTAGGTGAAGAATATGCGCAAATTTATGGATTATACAGCCAAGCAATTCATCCATCAGTAAATGATTTTTATATGAACGAGGTAGTTTGGAAAACTATTCCTAATATCTTGTTTCTTATGATGAAAGAATATCATTCTTTAAAACCAGCGCAGTTAGAGTTTAATACATATTACACATCAATATATGAGTCAAACATTGTGCGTAGATACGAAAATTTGGTACAACAAGAATGTAAGATTTTGGTTAATATTAGTGAAGTTTTTAAACGATTTTTTGATAAAAATTATACATCTAATACACTGGTCAGCATGAACTTACTGATAAGCGAAATGTGTTCAGATAAGTTGCTCGGTCTTTGTGAGCAAGTTAAATCAAAATGGAAAATTGTATTGGATATGCTTTCTGCATTTTATAAATGCTACATATCATATTTTCCTTATGAAGAGCATTTCAAATTGTTAGAAGAACACGAACGTATACAAGTAAAGCGTAATGTGGGACAAGAATTTTCTACTGAATATGCCTATAACCTTTATAAAACACTTTATGCTAACGGTGTAAGTAAAGAAGAATTTGATAAAGGTTTTTTAAATAATAGCGGTTACACTATCGATGAAAAAGGCAATGTCAAAAACTTAACATGTATAGTGAAGGATTTTATTAAAAAGTTTCATAATCCTGATGTTGCAAAGTCTTGGGATAGAGGGATGTTATTAGATTATATGGAGAGCCAAATGCTTTCCCACGCTAATGGGTATATGTGGTATGCAAATAGTGGTGCCTGGGGCGATGTTAATAATGTAATAATTGGAACTGATATGTGCTTAATTTTTATATTGGAATCAGTTTTATCAATATTTAAAATGCATAGTACCATTGAGACAACTGTTCATTACAAACAAATAATAAATATTGTTAGAAATAGTATTAAGCGGATTCGCAACATATGTAATGAAAAAATTGAGATTTTAGCGATTCCGGGAATTGTCATTTAAATAGCTAATGAAAGAATAAAGCAGAAATATTCGATAGAAGTTCTGCTTTATTAATTGGTTTGTAATTACCTCAATAAAGCTTTAATGTCATTATTGACAATTAAGTTAGAGTTTGCTATAATATGTTATAATTTTTTAGGTGTATTATGGAATTCTCTAAATTCTGTCTTGAAACAAGACTAAAACTCAATTTAAGTCAGGAAATGTTGGCAAGAAAGCTTGATGTGTCTTTTGCTACAATTAACCGTTGGGAGAATGGTAAAGCTGTTCCACAAAAGCTTACACTATACCGTTTTAAAAAGTTCTGCGAGGATAACGGTATTTTATTTGAGTTGCAATAAAGCAATTTTGTAAATAAAAGTGTACTTAACATTTTTTTAAATATATTTTTTTACTTATAAACTTCCGATAATAAAAAGTTATAAGAAGTTAAAATACGGAGGATGAAATGTCAAATCCTTATAATGAGAACACAAGGGTTAAATTCCCTGCTACAATTCACTTGTTACGATTGGGTTATAAGTATCAGTCGTATCGTGATGCAATAAAGAGTGGTTTTGTAGATAATGAAACTAAAATTTTTAAAAATTTATTTAAGCCTGCAATAGAAAAAATCAATGGAAGGAATTTTACGGATGACGAGATAAATTCCTTACTGGGAGAGATACTTGCTTCAATTAAAAATAATGATTTAGGTAAGGATTTTTATGAATGGCTTGTTAATCCGGTTGACAGGATAAGGCTTATTGATTTTCAAGATATTAGCAACAATTCATTTTATGTTGTAAATGAACTGATTTTTGGATCTAAATTAAAAGGTTCTTTTCGTCCTGATATAACCATTTTGGTTAACGGTATTCCCCTTGCGTTTCTCGAAGTGAAAAATTCCAATAATGAAGGGGGGATACAAGTCGAATTTGATAGGATGGTAAATGAACGATATGAAGAACCCGAAAATCGGCGGTTCTTTAATATGCTACAAATGACTTGTTTTTCGAACAATATGGAATACGAGTCTGACGATGATAGAGGTGAAGACCCCAAGGCCGGTTCGTTTTATTCTACTCCTAATGGCAAGAAAACTACATTCAACTTTTTCCGTGATGAGAAAAAGAAAACAGATGGATTTATTCCCGATGACGCAGAAAAAATAAGTTTTATTTTACAAGATAATAAATATGATCCTGATATTAAGGAAAGTGAAGAATTTAAGACGAGTTTGGAATTGGACTCTCCTTGTAATGCATTTTGTTCATCAATTTTTGAACAAGAAAGATTTCTGTTTTTTATCCACTATGGGATTTTATATGTTGAAAAAGCTGTCAGGGAAAAACACATTATGCGCTATCCCCAGTTTTTTGCTGCTAGAGCGTTAGTCGAAAGGCTCAAAAGAGGGACAAAAAGCGGTATAATTTGGCATACTCAAGGTTCCGGTAAAACCGCTTTAAGTATTTATTGTAACCGTATTTTAAGTGATTATTATGCTGAAAAAGGAATTCAGGCTAGGTTTTTTTATGTAGTAGATAGGCTTGACCTTTTAGAGCAAACTAAAATCGAATATTCTATTAGAAATTGTGAAGCTATAGGGGTTGATGATAAGCAATCATTTATTAAAGAATTAAGCAAGCCGTTATCGGTTGGCAAAAGTAAAAATGCTTCTGGCTCTTGCACTATAGTAAATATACAGAAATTTGCTGATAGCTTACCATCGCCACATAACGATTATAACGCAAAAATACAAAGGATATTTTTTATTGATGAAGCGCATAGAAGCTATTCAAAAGGTACCGGTGAATTTTATAGAAATTTAATGCTTATAGATAGGGACGCAATTTTTATTGCTTTAACGGGCACCCCTTTGCTTGGCAAAAAAGAACGTTCTAATCTCCGTTTTGGGGAATATATACATAAGTATTTTTACGACAAGTCAATTCTTGACGGTTACACTTTAAAAATTAAGAAAGAAGAAATTGAAACTGTTGCAAAAGCAGAGATAAAACGCAACCTTGAATTAGAGTTAAAGTCTGGCGATACTGCAAAAATTTTGGAATCAGACGAATATATCTGCGCATTAGGTAAGTATATCGATGCGGATTTTACGAATTTTAGATTTATTAATGATGATAAAACCATTGGTGGAATGATTGTATGTAATTCAAATCCGCAAGCAATCAAAATGCAAAAATGGTTTGAAAATAATTCACGCTTAAAAACTCGGCTTGTTATCAGTGATGAGTCTATTCCATCTGAAGTTAATAAACAAAATCAATTAGCTTTTAAAGATCCCGCATATAAGATAGACATAATGATTGTGCACTTAATGTTGACAACGGGATATGATGTGGACAGGCTTAAAAAAATGTACTTATTGAGAGCACCCAAAGAGCATTCTCTACTACAAACTATTTCTCGTGTTAATAGGCCATATAAAAGTCCAAATGGGACTATTTATCGTTACGGGTATATCTCAGATTTTGTTGATATAACAGAGGAATATGATAGAACTGTCGCAAGTTATTTAGAGGAATTAAAGTTTGAAACTACAGATGACGATGGCGAAGGAGTAAGTCCAACTACGCTTCTTGTAAGCCCAGATGATATTCAAAAGAAATATGAAAAAGCTGTAGAGGATCTGGATAATTTTTGTGATACAAGGAATAAAGAAGAGTTTAATAAATTTCTTAATGGCATAGGAGATAAAAGAAAACTTTTTACATTGCGGTCGCTACTGAATAAAATCAAAGACTGTAAAACTGAATTTTTACTATCAAGAGCGGATGAACAGGCAAAACAAATAGACAAAGATGAAATTCGTCAGCTGTTGAAGTTGGTTCAGAGTAGAATAGATTTTCTTAATATAACAGATAGGCCTGTAGATGCAATGAGGATTCTTTCTCAAAAGGAAGTGGTCGAAATTGTTTTCAGTTTTATTAAAGTGCGTACGACTATTTTAGATATGTCATTGCATGGCGGAGGGATTAAAACAAAAGAGCGTTTTGCACACTTGTCTAAGGCTGTACAAGAGATTAAAAACCAAGACGATGAGAGGGTTATTAAACTTAATGAATTTATTAAAGAAATTCTTAAGAAGTTACAAATTTGCGACTTGTCCGATCTTGACGCAATTGACGAAGAATTATTAAAAGCAATCAATGAAGCGGAAGCAATAAATCGTGAAAATGAGAAGCTGGCAAGTCGCTTTGAAAATCAATTTGCTTATGTAAAAACATATCAGGATATCGTGAAAGAAATGCCTGAAGTTAATAAAGATAAGTTATTACAGTTGCTTAAGATTATACAAGAAAATGTTACAAGCATTAGTTCTGTAAATAATTTAATTCTTCTTGGTAGGACTAACTTTATTGATAATGTAAAAAAGAAGGTTACAACGCTATTATTAAAACAAGGTATATATAAAGAACTTAAACTAAAGGAATGGTATGACTCTTTATTGGTTAGGATTTATATCAATTTACAGTTATACAGTTAAGGAGACAATAGATGACGGAAATTTCTTCGTTAGAAAGTAGAATTGACGAAATAATTAACGATTTGCAAGGCATATGTTCGCAACATGGATTAGCCAATCAAGCTAGTGAAGAAAGAATAGTCACTACTATTTTCTTGTATAAATTTCTTAATGATAAATTTATGCATAGCATTAAAGAGTTTGCAAGATCAATTGGTGTTGATTATAAGACTATTTTAGCTAATCAAAACGATGAGTTGGATGCATTTTACGATACTTACTCCGGTAATGTTGCATTTGGTGAAGAGGATACTATTGAAGCCCTAATGCAACAAGTAGCGGATACCAAATTTTATGAAAAATTTGATGCTGCGCTAGATCGTATTTCTACTAATCCAAGAAATGAAAATTTTAATATCGAAACGGCCGATGGAACGAGGAAAAAGTTGTTTGAGGCTATTTCAGGAGAAGTTGAAAGTCAAAGTAAAAATAATTTTGCTAAAAGAATTTTTGCGACAATTGCTCAAGAACGCTTCGATTTCAGCGGCGCATTTAAAAATAACTTTGACTTTTATTCTCGTATCTTTGAACACCTAATTAAAAATTACAATGTTGCAAGCGGAACATATGCTGAATATTTCACGCCACAGGCTATTTCAAAAATAATAGCAGAAATTCTTGTTGGAATGTCAGAAAAAATCCAAGCATCTGAGATATATGATCCGTCTGCAGGCTCTGGTTCACTTATCCTTCACTTAGCAAACGAATTAGGTAGTGAAGATAATATTTCTCGGGCAATTGTATATACTCAAGATATTTCTAATAAATCATCAAGATTTTTAAGAATTAATCTTTTATTAAACGGCTTAACAGATTCCTTGCACAATGTTATTCAAGGTGATACCTTATTGCATCCGGCCCATTATGTTATTGAACACGAACAGACATCAGGTTTAAAAAAATTTGACTATATCGTTTCTAATCCACCGTTCAAAACCGATTTCTCTTCCACTAGAGATGAGATTGAGAATAATTGGGGTGAAGTCAAAGATGCTAACGGGTTAAAACGATTTTTTGCTGGTATTCCAAGTGTTCCTAAGAAGAAAAAAGAATCGATGGGAATTTACTTGATGTTCATTCAACACATCATATTCTCTTTAAAAGAGAACGGCAAAGCAGCGATTGTTGTTCCCACGGGATTCTTAACGGCACAAAATGGCATTGAATATACAATAAGAGAATACTTGATTGAAAATCGCTTACTAAAAGGTGTTATTTCTATGCCTTCTAATATTTTTGCAAACACTGGGACCAATGTCTCTGTACTTTTTATTGAAAAAACAAACGAAACCAATGAAGTTATGCTTATTGATGCGTCAAAGCTTGGTAGTAAAGTTAAGGAAGGAAAAAATCAAAAGACCGCATTGTCACCTGAAGAAGGAAAATTAATAATTAGTACTTTTATTTCGAAAAAGGAGGAGAAAGATTTTGCAATAAAAGTATCATTTGAACAAATTGAAAATAAGAAATATTCTTTTAGTGCGGGGCAATACTTTGAAATTGTAATTGAACATATTGATATTACTCCCGAAGAGTTTCAGTCAAAGCTGGCTACTTTTGAGCAAGAATATTCGGCTCTAATTGAAGAAGGGAAAGAGTTAGATAAACAAATTTTAGACCAATTAAAAACATTACATTTAGTTAATTGATATAATGTTAGTTATACGAAGTTGCGTTTCAATAGATGGCACATCTATTTCAACTTCGTATAAATGATTGCGGTTTAATG
>JAIDQV010000112.1 GCA_029062045.1 Clostridia bacterium | reverse complement strand
TTGCCCGCGTTGCGCGCCGCTCTTCCGAGAATTACTATATCGTAAACCTCGTCCATACCGTCTTCCAACGACTTGTCGATATACTTTTTATCGGCTTTCGGGAAGGTGCAAAGATGCACGGATTTAGGCGCGTTTTTAAAGAATTCGGGAACCAAGTTTTGGTACATCATTTCGGCTATGAACGGCGTGTACGGTGCGGTGAGCTTTGCAACCGTAACAAGCACGGTATAAAGCGTGGAGTAAGCCGCGGCCTTGTCTTCCGTCATGTCCGCGCCCCAATATCTGTCGCGGCAGCGGCGAACGTACCAGTTTGAAAGCACGTCCGAAAAGTCCTGCAACGCGCGCGAACTTTCGCATATCTCGTAGCTAGCAAGCGATTTATCGATAAACTCTACAAGCGAGTTGAGCTTTGACAATATCCACTTATCCATCACGGAAAGTTTGCACTTTTTCAAGTCGTACTTCGAGGGGTCGTACTTGTCGATTTCGGCGTACAGCGTAAAGAATGCGTAAGTGTTCCAAAGCGTGCCGATATACTTGCGCTGAGCTTCGGACACCGTTTCTTCCGAGAACCTTGAAGGAAGCCACGGCGCACTCGACGAATAGAAATACCACCTTACCGCGTCCGCGCCCTGCTTATCTAGAACCGACCACGGGTCGACGACGTTGCCTTTATGCTTGGACATCTTTATGCCGTTTTTATCGTTGACGTGTCCCAAAACTATGCAGTTCTTAAACGGCGCTTTGCCAAAGAGTATGGTGTTTATTACAAGCAATGTATAGAACCAGCCGCGGGTTTGGTCAACCGCCTCCGATATAAAATCGGCGGGGAAGGTTTCTTCAAACAGGTTTTTATTTTCAAACGGGTAATGATACTGCGCAAAGGGCATCGAGCCCGAATCGAACCAGCAGTCTATAACCTCGTGCGTGCGCTTCATTTTGCCGCCGCACCTCTTACATTTGCAAGTTAAATTGTCAAGGTACGGGCGGTGCAGTTCTATATCTTTATCCAAAGGCAAACCGCACTTTTCTTTGAGTTCTTGTTTGGAACCTATTACCTCTATCTCGCCGCAGTCGGGGCAAACCCAGACTGGCAAAGGCGTTCCCCAATATCTGTCGCGGGACAAGCCCCAGTCGATGACGTTTTCAAGGAAGTTGCCCATTCTGCCCTCTTTGATGTTGTCGGGCATCCAGTTGACCGAGCGGTTGGACTTTATTATGTCGTCCTTGACTTTGGTAACCTGTATAAACCAGCTGGACTTAGCGTAGTACAGAAGGGGCGTGTCGCAACGCCAGCAGTGCGGATAGTCGTGTTCAAAGGGAATTACTTTAAATAAAAGTCCCTCTTTTTCTAGCCTGTCTAAAATGGCTTTGTCGGCTTTCTTTGCAAAGGTGCCGTTTAACGAGGCAAACCTTTCGTCGAAGCAACCCCTTTCGTTTACAAGCTGAACTACGGGCAAGCCGTATTTTTTGCCTACCTTGTAGTCGTCCTCGCCGAACGCGGGCGCGATATGAACTACGCCGGTGCCGTCGCCCATAGTAACGTAATTGTCGCACACAACGTAGTGCGCTTTTGCGGGCGCGCTTGCAGGAGATATGCGTTTTATCTCCTCGGTGGTTTCGGGGAAAAGGGGTTCGTATTCGAGTCTCTCCCACTCTTTGCCGAGCTTTTTATCAACTACTTTATATTCTTCAAAGAATTTTGAAACCAGCGCTTCCGCCAAAATATAGTTAGTGCCGTCAACATCTATTTCGACGTAGGGTTCGTCGGGGTTCATACAAAGTGCTACGTTTGAAGGAAGCGTCCACGGCGTGGTCGTCCACGCTAAGATGTAGCGGTTAGTTGCGCCTTTAACTTTGAAGCGGGCAACGGCTGAGTTTTCCTTTACCAGCTTATAGCCCTGCGCAACCTCATGCGAGGAAAGCGCCGTTCCGCACCTAGGGCAATAGGGCACGATTTTGTGGCCTTTATAAAGTAGACCCTTTTTGTGCATTTCCTTTAAAGCCCACCACTCGGACTCAATATATTTATCGTCGTAGGTTACGTAGGGGTTGTCCATATCCACCCAGTAGCCCACGCGGTCGGACATTTTTTCCCACTCGCCCTTGTACTTCCAGACGGATTCTTTACACTTCTTTATAAAGGGTTCTATGCCGTAGCTTTCGATTTGTTGCTTACCGTCAAGCCCCAAAAGTTTTTCAACTTCAAGCTCTACCGGAAGGCCGTGAGTATCCCAGCCCGCCTTTCTTAAAACGTGCTTGCCCTTCATAGTCTGATAGCGCGGGATTAAGTCCTTCATAACGCGCGTTAAAATGTGCCCGACGTGGGGTTTGCCGTTAGCCGTCGGGGGGCCGTCGTAGAAAGAAAACTCTGGGCCGCCCTCGTTTGAAGAAACGGTCTCCTCAAAAATGCCGTTATCTTTCCAAAATTTGATAACTTCCTTTTCGCGCTCTATGAAGTTTAAAGAGGTATCAACTTTCTTGTACATAGTATCTCCTTATAAAAAAAGGTATCCGAGGTTTTGTTCGGACACCTTAAAAAAGCGTTTTTATATACCACCAAAACAAACTGACATTTGCCGTAACTTGTAACGGGTTACGAATCCGCGCAAAACTACTTGTTACCGTTCGCAATGCGGGCTGGAAGGTGATATCCTGCGCGGTGAGTTTACTTTCTTACACCAACCGAAAGCTCTCTTAAAAACCCTGTCCGCACGGCGTTGTCCTTCGTCATCGCCTTTACTTAAGTTGTAATTCAATTATATTGATTATTTTAAAAAATGTAAAGTAAATTTTTGAAATTTTTTATTTCAACGGAATTTGCGCTTTTGCGTTTATATTAAGCGGCGCAAAATTGCCGTTTAAATACTGAATAAGCCCTTCGGCGGCTATCATTGCCGCGTTGTCCGTGCAGTACTTTTTTTCGGGCAGGACAAGTTTCAAGCCCGCCTTTTTGCACTCCTCTTCAAGGGTTGCGCGAAGGTATCCGTTTGCGATAACTCCGCCGCCCGCCGTAACGGTTTTTATACCGTGCGCTTTGGCGCACTCAACCGTCTTTTTTACAAGCGGGTCAACCGCCGCGTGTTGGAAGGAACAAGCTACGTTTTCTTTATCAACCGCCTCGCCCTTCTGCTCTTTGTTGTGGCAGTAGTTGATAACCGCCGTCTTTAATCCGCTGTACGAAAACTGCAAAGCCTGCGTGTTTTTAACCTGGCACTTAGGAAGGGTAACGCTGTTTTGCCCGTCCTTTGCAAGCCTTTCGACGTTTACGCCGCCGGGGTAGGAAAGTCCCAAAACGCGCGCAACCTTATCGAAGGCTTCGCCCGCGGCGTCGTCCGAAGTGCCGCCTAAAATTTCAAAATCGGTATAGCTTTTCGTATGCAAAATTGCCGTGTGCCCGCCGCTTGCCAGAAGCGTGATAAAGGGCGGTTTTAACTCTTCGTCAACAAGGTACGCCGCCGCCATATGCCCGCGAATATGGCTTACCGCGATAAGCGGAATATTTAAAGTGTACGCAAGGGATTTTGCAAACGAAAGCCCGACAAGCAATGCGCCGAGCAGCCCTGCGCCGTAAGTTACGGCAACAGCGTCAATTTGGTCAAGCGTTATACCCGCCTCGTCCAAAGCAAGGCGCACAACCTCGTCCACCGCCTCGGTATGGGCGCGGGAAGCTATTTCTGGCACGACCCCGCCGAACTTGGCTTGCTCGGTTGCCGAAGATATGATTTGGCTTGAAAGTAATTTCCTGCCTTTTATGACAGCCGCCGCAGTTTCGTCGCAACTTGATTCAAGCCCCAAAATAACGGGGTTATCTTTAATTTTGAATTTAGATATATCGTACATAAATTATTAATGAACGCGCGCACACCGTGCGCGCG
>JAIDQV010000111.1 GCA_029062045.1 Clostridia bacterium | reverse complement strand
AAATAAACAAGTTCTTGAAATATTTAAAAAGTTCGGCGCGCCCGAAGAAATTACCTACTTAAACAAGCCGCATATAGGCAGCGACAAGCTGTTTTTTGTGTTAAAAAATATCAGAAAACACATTGAAGACCGCGGCGGACAATATCTTTTTCATCACGTTTTTACAGGATTTGAACAAAAAAACGGCAAAATTTGTGCCGTATTTCACAAAAACTTGCACACTGGCGAAGAGGAACAAACAAAGGTAGACTGTGCCGTTATAGCGTTAGGACATTCTGCAAGGGATACGTTTAAGATGCTTGCCGCAAGCGGAGTTGAAATGGAAACGCGGGACTTTGCCGTTGGGGTGCGCATAGAGCATTTGGCGGATAAAATCGGTTTTGCGCAATACGGAAAGAGTTTCAAACTTTTGCCTACTGCCGATTACAAACTTGTATCCCACGCCCACGAACGTACGGTTTTCACTTTTTGTATGTGCCCGGGTGGCGTAGTGATTCCTTCGGCGAGCGAAGAGGGCGGGGTGGTTACGAACGGAATGAGCCTTTACGCCCGCGACGGAAAAAACTCTAATTCGGCTCTTATGGTGCAGATGAAAAAAGAGGACTTCGGCGGCGGACTGTTCGACGGAATGGAATTTCAGCGTGAAATAGAGCGGCGCGCATATATTGCCGGCGGAGGGAATTACAAAGCCCCTGTCCAACTATATAAAGATTTTTCAAAGGACAAAATTTCTTCGTCATTCGGGGAAATAAAGCCCACTTACGCGGCGGGCACGGCGTTTGCGCCCCTAGACTCGGTTTTGCCGAAAATAGCAACGGACGCACTTAAAGCCGCTATACCCGATATGGACAGACGGCTTAAAGGGTTTGCAAACCCCGATGCAATTTTAACGGGTGTGGAAAGCCGTTTTTCGTCCCCCGTCAGAATTGTGCGCGGTGCGGACGGGGAAAGCGTTTCGGTAAAGGGGTTATATCCATGCGGAGAGGGGGCAGGTTATTCGGGCGGAATAACAAGTTCTGCGGCGGACGGATTGAAAATTGCGGAAATTATTTTTGAAAAATGGAAAAATCATTAAATTTTCATATTTTTAACACAAACACGCGGTATAATAGCAACCGTTAAAGGCGATTACACTCAACTTTTTTCATATTCTCTCTAAGAAAAACCGGTGCGGATTTCCGCCCCGGTTTTTTCTTAAATAACAGGAAGAAATTTTTGCATAAATGTATAAATTCACATTTTATAAAAATTGAAAAAACTGTAAATTTGCGCATAAAATATAAGTAC
>JAIDQV010000110.1 GCA_029062045.1 Clostridia bacterium | reverse complement strand
CACAAGGTTGACGAACGCGCCCGAAGTATCGCGGGAAGCGCGAAGCGCTTTGTCGCTTATTTCGATAGTGCCGTAAAGGTTTTTAAGAGGCATAGTGATGTCAAGGTATCTGTTCTTGTAGGGGTCGGGAAGATTTGCATCCTCTGCGCCCGCTAAAACGTTGCCGCTGTTTCCGCGCACGACGGCAATTTTAACGTCCTTGCCGAATACGTTGGAAGTGTTCTTTTCAATCGCCGCGAAAAAGGGCGATATGCCGTCGTTGAGCTGAGCCGTAACGGCGTCAAGATAATAGTCTTTTAACGCTTTGTCTGCGTTTTCAATAGTTATCAATTTAATTCTCCTTTAATTTTTTAAAAATTTTTCCGCAAGCGCGCCTGCCTCTTTAACGGTTTTAGGCGTGAACTTGGGTGCGGCGGAACTTACTCCGCCAACTATGAGGGGTACGCTTTTGCCGATGGCTACGGTCTTTAAATACTCTTCGATAACAGCATTTTTAACGCTTTCGTCAAGATTTTGGGCCGTGCTTACCCCATGGGTACTTTCTTGGGAGGGCGCGCCTTCGTCCGGTACCCCGCGCGCCTTGTTCCCCTCTTCAAGCTCTTTCAGCCGTTGACTGCGTCGGGTGAATTCGGCTTCCAAGCTCTTGTAGGCGGCTAAAAGGGCGCTTACGCTTTCAAACTTTCCGAGTTCCGTTGCGGCTGTATTCTTTTCCGCCTCCGCGGCTTCCGCAGTAACTTGCAAAGCTATATTTTCAGCGTTCTCCTTTTTCGCTTCCGAAAGTATTTTATTATCGTTATCAATCATTGATTTTCCTCCGCTATTTTTGCTTTATGGGCGGCTATGTGCCCGCATATGCGCCGTTCAACGGCATCCGATACCTTTTCGGATAATAAGTAAGCCGTATGCTCGGCAATGTGAATTGCGTGGTCGTCGTAAGTCTTAACCTGGGCTTCCGACTTATGCATCGCAAGGTTTTCTTCACCTGCGCGGGCACGGTTCAGACCGTACAAATCGCGCTCGCCGACAAACGACGAATAGCCGAGAAGGTCCAAAATTTTGCCCTTTGCAAGGGGAGAAAGTTTGCCTTCCGCATCGTTGAAAAGCCCCCTGTCCAACGCCTCGTAAATCACCGTTCTGCGCTGTGCGGGCGTCATATTCAAATCGCTGTCCGCCTCGATTATTACGTCGTCGGAAGAGACGTCGCTTCCCTTGAAGTAAACAAGGTTTAAAACGTTGTTCTGCCCCGCGTACCTCAAAAGGCGAACGTCGGACGCAAACTGCCTGTAAAGTCTTAAAACGTGCCGCCCTATCATTTTTACGGCGCGCTTCATAAAGTTGTAGGTTAAATTCAGCCTTTGGTCGTCCTGCTCGATAATAAGCTGTAACCCCGTAGCCGAAGTTATGCCCGCAAAACTTTTGGTGTTATCGGAAAGATTGCCCGTACCCGCAACCTTTGTGAACTCGTTTAAAATGTTTTCTTCCTCTTCGCCGAACTCGGCGGGAACACTTCCCAAAGTCAACATTTCGGGCGGTTTGCTTCCCTGCCTGTACGCTATAACTTTGCCCGGCATAAGCCCGTCTTCGGCAAGTTCGTCGGCGTCCACCGAGCCGTCTTCCACGGCAACGACGCCCATAGCTATGCGGTTTAAAAATTCGTGCTTGCGGCACTTTACGGCGTTATACGCGCGCTGCAAGGGAATGAGCCTGTCAACGACGCTTGACCCGAAGAAACTTCCCGCGGCGGGCAACGAAACCTGTTTTATAAAGGGATAGTCCCTTGTGCCGTCTTCGCCGTTTTTATAGGGCAACTCTCCGTCGAATAAAACCTTGCCGCCCGCAACAACCGTAAGCCTGCCTTCGGGGTAGTCCGAAGAAGGCCGCATATAGCGTTCCAAAACAAGCTCGTATCCGTGCTTAACTGCCGTTATTTGAGGCATATTAGGGGGGCAATCGATTTTTTGCACTATCGGCGCAGTTATAAAATCTTTAATATCCCTGCCCGCAAGACGCACCCCGTACATATCGAAAATTTCTTCCACGGGCAGTGCTTTTGCGTGGATTATACTGGGCTGTTCGGCAACGCTTTCGACGGACAGCGAGTAGGGGTAAATTTCAAAAGGGGACACTGCAACGACTTGTACGTTGCCCTCTTTAAGCGCTTTACCGTCGTCGGTCATGCCAACCGCTTTCCCGCTTTCGGAATTCCAAACAACCTTGTAAAAAGCCGTTCCGCACACTTCCGACCACAGCGCCGCGCTGTTCATTACACCGTCTAAATCCGCACTGTCGTGTACTGCCGAAAGTATCGCGGAAGACAGCTCTGCCGAGTGCCTGTCGCTATCCTCGTCGCTTGCCGCCCTGACCGTAAGCGCGGGGCGTATGCGCGAAAGTTTGGAAAGCCTTGTATCAACTATCGCGGCAATATGGTTGAAGGCAAGCCTCTGTTGCCAAAAATAATCCTTACCCTCTTCCTCGATTTCCCCTTTGGCGTTAAAGTCGCAAAACTGGTTTCCGCTTACAAAGTTCATATTAAGCTGCCAGCTTCTTTCCAAACTTTTTCTTTCCTGCTGACGCCTTAAAAAGTCGTTTTCCACCTCGCCCGCGAGTTTTTCTTCGGGCGATAAATTTGTATTTTCCATTTTCTCTCCTTATTAATTCTACTCGTTTAACATATCCAAGAGCCTTCGCCTTTCGTCTTCAAGCTCTTCGTCGGTTGCTTCACCGCGCTCTTCCAATAAAAGTTTAACAGCCTTTATGTCGGGCGGAATTTCCCTCTTGGTTACCTTCTTTTTCACAAGTTTAAGCTCGCCGTCCTCGATTGAAAATTCTTCCACCACCTCGCTTGTGGAAAGCCCCGTCGCGCACTTTATAAGCGCGTTTTTAACATTTTCGTCCTTCTGAATTTTCCTCCCCTCCTTAAAACTTTTTTCTGCCCCGCTTTAAAGAACGTATTCTGCGCAATTTGTCTTGAAGCACGGGCGAAATCTCTTCGGGCTTTACCGCAGGCTTCGGGCGCGTCATGATGAAATATCTGAGCTCGTCCATACAGTGGTCGTCCTTCTTAACGGGCGCGTCACCGTCCGCCCAGAAATAGGTTTTGAACTCCTCAATCATATTCACGCAGTTTTTGAATATATAGAGGTTTGCCTCGCCGTTGTCTTGCCGCAAAAAGCTCTTTATGCGTGCAATACCCGCAAACACGTCTTTGTTCACCGTAGGGTTCACTGCAATCCCGCGGTCGGTGAAAAGCTCGGTTACGCTCTTTGAAGAGGCAAGCGTGCGTTGGTTTGCCGCGCTGTCTATAAGTGCGGAAATCCTTCCTCTGCCGTCCGTCTTCCAACCCAGCTTCGCACTGATTGACTTTATGGCGTTTGCGTGGAAGTCTATATCCTTCCCGCTTGCAAAATGCTCGGCAACGACGTAAACGTTTCCGTCCCAGTCCACGCAGTACCAGTGCGCCGAAAGGGGGTTGTGCAGTCCGGGGTCGATAGAGATGTTTTCCTGCCATTCGGGCGGAATTTTAAAGGGCTCTATTACGTGGATGCTTTCGTCGAATTCGGGATACACAAGCCCCGCGCCTTCGGAAAATTTACCGTATTTGCGGGCGTCGAGAGAGGTTGCATCCAAAGCGTTTTCCAAAAGCCGAGCTTCCTTTTCGGACAGATACGGGTTGTCCTCCCAGGTCATAAATTCGTGCCAGATTTCGGGGTTTTTGCGGGTGTTAAGATAGACCTCGTTGTAGATAAAGGTTCTGCCTTTAAGAGGCGTCATCGTGCCGAAAATATCCCCCTGTTTATCCATAACGCGCATTAAGCACTCTTCGTAAATATCCCTGGGCGGTTCTTCGTCAAACCATACGAAATCGAGCGAGCTTCCCTGAAATTTTTCCCGACCCTGGTCGCAGCTTTTGAAGCCGAGCGTGGAAATTCCGCCGTAGACGTTCTTTATCTTTATTTGGTCTATAACGCCACCTGCGGGGCTGTCCTTGCGCCCCGAAAGCATAGTTATATCCGCAATCCAGCTTTTGGGGAGATAGCTTAAAATTTTTGCCTGCGCAACGTCGCGCTGAACTTGCTGGGATAGTGATACCGCCCAACCGAACACGTCCTTTCTGTTCTTGCGGTAGGGGTGAATACCACGAAGTATCCAAAGGCACTCAACGGCGCCGCACTCGGTTTTCCCCGAACGGTTGCCGCCGAAAACCCAGCGGTTGCGCTTTTTGCATTTATGAAAAAGAATTTGCTTTTTGTGCCTCTTTTTGCCC
>JAIDQV010000011.1 GCA_029062045.1 Clostridia bacterium | reverse complement strand
GCCGTGAAGATTTTGATTATTTTACTCCCCGCAACAGTATGTATTTTTACGCCGTCTTTTATGCGGCTTTCGTCCACTATTTTTTCGGCAATTTCTTTCGGGATAATGCTGACGGGCGCGCCGCGGCAGTAAACTTTGTTTCCGCTGTCGAAAAAGCCTTTAACTTCCGCGTAAGTCTCACCAGCGTACACACGGACTGTAACCACTTCTTTACTGCTCTTTTTAAGGCGGGAAGCAAGCTTCTTTGCACCTATTACAATAAGCAGCGCGCCGAACATAGGAATGCCTACGGGGATTTTGGAAAGAATGAACCCTTCCCCCTCGGCGTAGTCAAGCCCGGTAAGCGAAAACACGCCGATAAGCGCACCGCCCAAAATTGCGGTAAACACGAGGAACGCGAAAGAAAATTTAAGATAGCTTTTAATGCCCTTGAACTTGCCCGCGACAAGGCATATTAAAAACCCCGAAGCGATTTTTACGACAACAGACCACACTGCGCCCAACTTAAACAGCGGGAACACTACCGCAAACGCCGCGCCTAAAACCGAGGCAATTAAAATCCGCCAGAAGGGCGACGGGTTTTTTACGGCAGACTTCGCCGCATACAAAAGCGTGAAGTCCATACAAAAGTTTTCAAGAACGGCAAGTTCAACGTAGACCTGCATTGTAAAAGGTATTATAGCGTGTCCGTACAGTCGAAAATAAAAATAATCCGTCGCAACTTGTCGAATTATGTCAACTGAAAGCGCGACGGATATTTTACAGTTTTTCAAGCACTTCGGCTATATCGCCGTCAATGCATACAGATTGTTTTTCTATTTCTTTGGGCGCAAAGGCCTCGCCGTAGTTTATACAAACGTAGGTTGCCTGCTTATTTTTTAATGCAATTCGCCAAAACGGATACTTTATTATCACGGGCGTATTGCCGCCGACGCCTAGCTCTAAAAGCAGTATGCGCTTGTTTTTGTATTTACTTAAAAACTTATCATACCGTTTACAAGCGGCGTCCCAACCGCTGTCCTGCACAAACTTATCGTCGCACCGCAAATTAGTAGTCATAGGCTTACCGCATATTGGGCAACGCGGAATAAGCTCGGAAGGTATTTTCATATCCTTTTGCTCGGCAACCATACGGAGGATTAACTCTTCGTTGTCGTAGGTCTTGTTATGGCACGGCACGGAACATTGAAAAAGCCCATAATCGCCCTGAGTATAGAAAAGCCTTTCTTTATCGAATCCCGCTTTTTGAAAGCAATGGTCAACGTTCGTTGTGATTACGAAATAATCTTTATCCTTTACAAGCTCGAAAAGTTCGTTGTAAACGGGCTTAGGCGGCTCGACGTAGCGGTTGTAAAAAATATGCCTTGACCACCAAGCCCAAAATTCTTCCAAAGTGTTATAGGGATAAAACCCGCCCGAATACATATCGCTTATCCCGTACTTTGCGTGAAAGTCGGCGAAGTATTTGAAAAACCTTTCGCCGCCGTAGGTAAACCCCGCGGAAGTGGAAAGCCCTGCGCCCGCGCCTATCAAAACGGCGTCAGCATCGTCCAATGCCGCTTTTAGCTTATTCATTTGTTCCGAGAAGTTTTGCGTAGATTTCATAATCGTAATCCTTAAACACGTTGAAAATTACTTTGATTTTACTGCCCGTTTGCCGTTTGTGTTCTGCAACAGTTTGAACGGCAATTTGCGCCGCCCGCTCGTTCGGGAAATGAAACTCACCTGTTGAAATACAGCAAAACGCTATACTTTGCAATTTGTTTTTATCCGCAAGTTCAAGGCACGAACGGTAGCAATTTGAAAGTTCTATCTCGTTTTTTTGCATTAAACTGCCACATACTATGGGGCCTACGGTGTGCAGGACATATTTGCACGGCAAGTTGTACGCCTTTGTAATTTTTGCATTTCCCGTAGCTTCTTCTACTTTTTGCGCTTTCATTATCTCGGCGCACTCCAACCGCAACTGAACACCGGCAAAGGTGTGAATAGCGTTATCGATGCAACCGTGATTGGGGCAAAAGCACCCGAGAAGTTGCGAGTTCGCCGCATTCACGATTCCGTCGCATTTCAGCGTTGTAATATCGCCTTGCCAAAGGTAAATATCGGGGGCAACGGGTTTTAAGTCGGCAATATCTGTTATGCCTTTTCGCCTTAATTCTTCCCGCAAATATTCGTCCTGAATTTGCAAGAACTCTTTGCTTGCCGCTTTCGGCATACGCACGTTTACAAGCGCGCGGAAATAACGGGGCTTGTTTTCTTCGGTCAGAACGGGAACAGGTTCGCCCCTTTCATCACTCAATATTTCTATCAGTCTGTCTATTGTCTTCATCTAAAATAAACTCGTTTGTCCTTTTATAAAACTTTCTTGCTTTGCTTCGGTTATTTTATCTCCGTTTTGACTGTTGCCAATGAGGAACGGCGAATTGGGATTATGCATACGCATATTCTTTAAAACTAGCTCTTTATCCATATTTGCATAACAGTATTTACACAAGTGACCGCAAGTATCGTATGCGCCTATGTCTTTGCCGAGTAAACAGTTGCAAACGCCGCGCTGACTTTTTTTCTCGTGAATATATAACTTTTCCCCGATTGCGCGTTCGATAACTTCTTTAGTCTGACAGCCGCTTACGTCAATTCCGTATTCGGCAAGATGAGTTCCCTCACAGCAACTACGGATAGTAATGCCGTTTTCTTTGGCTATTTCGGCTAACCGTTTGCCTAGTGTCTTTTGTTCCTCGATGCTCGGCGGATAAATACCGGGGGCGTTGCGTTGAACTTTTTTGTATAAATCGAGAAAACTCAAAACGCAGCTGTCGGTAAAACCCTTCAATGCAACCGCCAATTTTTCAAATTCTTCTACGTGCCGTTCAAGATTAAATCCGTTACCGTAAAATACGGGGTCGTATCGCCAACCTATCGCTTGTTTGCCCACACGCGACGATATTGTTTTGAACGCTTCGATAATCTTGGATTTGTCTGGCACATTCGGCTCAATATCTTTGCCGTACGGTGTAAGCGTTATAAACCAAAACTGACGGTATGCGTTCAATTCGTCCAGGTGCGGAATAAGCGGAATGGGGTTTTTGGTGCAAAACGCAATGCAGTCCACTACGTTGGGCGAAAGGCTGTACTTTGTAACCTGATTAGGATAGTACGGATTGCGCACATAGACGAAACCTTCACGAATTCTATTGAGAAACCATTTTGAGTAGAACGCAGGTATATCCGTTCTCATTCCTGTAGATATTATCATAAATATTTAACCAAGCCGTAAAGAGCGGGTATTTTTCCACCCCGCTCTTCGCACAATATTTTTATTAAATAATTCAGCTTATCCGTCATACCTATGTTATACCACAGCGTCGGTCATTGTAAACCCCTCGAGGGAATTTTCTTTTACCTGTATGCAAAGGTATTTGATAGCCGTGTCTTCGGAAGCGAAAAACTGCCTTTTTGCCGCAGGGCTTATGCGCACAAAGTCGCCCGCATTCAAAGTGATTTTTTCACCGTCGATTACTGCGTATCCCTTGCCTTCCAAAACTGCGTAAATTTCTTCGTTCTGCTTATGTGAGTGAATAAACGGAACGCTTGCGCCTGCGGGCAGTGCGTTGATACTGATTTCCGCACCCGTCAAGCCTAAAGCGTCGTGAAGCTCGGTGCGGGGTTCGTTTGTAACTGATACTTTGTTGTAATTTTTCATAATACAACCTCCTTTTATCTTTCGCCAACACTATAACAAAAAGAAAACTTCTTTACAAGAGGGTTACTTTTCTATTATCCGGTAATAGATTAGTTACTTAGTTTCTTTTTTGAACTATTGACTTATGAATTTTTAGTTGGTATAATATCTTAAAGGAGAAAAGTATGCTGACCAGAGAAGAACTACCCGAGTGCCCCGTTGCAACAACCGTACAGCTTATAGGCAATAAGTGGAAACTTTTAATTATCCGCAATTTGATTTACAACGACAAACAACGGTTTAGCGATTTTATAAAATCCATTCCTGCCATAAGCAAGAAGGTCTTGACTGATAACTTGCGCGCTTTGGAAGACGACGGACTTGTCGAGCGTGAAGTGTTTGCCGAAGTTCCGCCGCGCGTAGAATACTCCCTTTCCCAAATCGGTAAAACCTTAAAGCCTATTTTAGACGCTATGATGGACTGGGGAACGGATTATAAAAACAATTTATAAGAAAAGAGAGGTTTTAACCCCTCTCTTTTTTATTAAAGCGTTATGCCGTTTAATAATTCTTCCACTTCATCACAGGTGGCGGCTTTGAAAAGTTTAGCACGCATTTCGGCGGCGTTAGGGGTGCCCTTTAAATAGAAGCCTATCATCTTGCGCATATACACGCAGGCGAACTTTTCACCGTATGTTTCGCGTGTTTTTTGCAGTTGCCCCCCAACTATGCCCTTTTTATCGATATTTTCAAGCCCAGTAATATCTGCGAAAATCCACGGCTTGTACATAGCTCCGCGCGCAACCATAACTCCGTCCGCGCCCGTCTTATCTAGAAGTTCTTCGGCGTCTTTTTTGCAAAAAATGCCGCCGTTTGCTATTACTGGTATGTTTACGGCGCTTTTTGCCGCCGCAATCGCCCCGAAATTGACTTCGCCCGCGTAGATTTTGTCGCGCGTTCTGCCGTGTACGCTTATCATATCCGCGCCCGCGTCTTCGCACATTTTTGCGAATTGCCCCCCACATATGCTTGAATTATCAAGCCCTATGCGGAATTTTACCGAAATGTTTTTACCGCTTTTTTTACATTCTTCAATAATTCTTGCGGCAAGGGAAAAGTCGTTCATAAGTGCGCTTCCCTCGCCGTTTTTATATATTTTCGGCACGGGACAACCCATATTAATATCTATCAAATCTAAAGGGGCAAGCGCCTCGCTTTCACACGCCTTGCGCATATAATAGGGGTCGTTGCCGAAGATTTGGCAAGCCTTAATTCCGCCGTAGTCTTCGGAAACGTACAACAGCTCCTTCGTCTTTTCACTGCCGAAGCACAGGCCCTTCGCGCTCACCATTTCTGTAAAGGTGAGCCCTGCACCGAGTTCAAAGCACATATCGCGGAAGGGCGAATTTGTGTAGCCTGCAAGCGGCGCTAAAAAGATATTGTTTTTTGTATGTAGTTTGCCTATTTTAATTTGTTTTAACTGCATCTTTCGCCAGCATCCAATAATAATCCCAACGCGAGGGGTCTAATTCTTCTATCTTTTCGCCGTTTGCCGTTGCTATTTTTTCAAACTCGACAAACCGCTTTGTAAACTTTTCAACCGCCGTGTGAAGGGCAAGCTCGCAGTCCACACCCGCTAAGCGGCAGGTGTTTACCGCCGAATAAAGCACGTCGCCCGCCTCGTCGAAAATTTCGTCCTTATTCCCTTTAATGCACGCGTCTAAAAGCTCGCCCACCTCTTCCGCAAGTTTTTCGGAAGCCGACACGGGGGATAAGAAATCCATTCCACACTTAGCCGAACGCTTGCCAACCTTTTGCGCGCGCATACAAGCGGGCATACCTTTAGGTACGGCAAGCACGGTGTCAGAATAGGTGTCCTGCCCTTTTTCTTTGCGCTTGTTTTTCTCCCAAACGCCCAAAGCCTCGGTATCCGAAGCCGCCTTGTCGCCGCCGAATATGTGCGAATGGCGGAATATAAGTTTTTTAATAAGCCTTGTCAACGCGTCGCCGCTTGTGTACTCGCCCTTCTCTTCGGACATTACCGCATGAAAAGCCGCCTGCAACAGCACGTCGCCAGTTTCCTCTTCCATGTCGTATGCGTCGCCGCGCTCGATAGCGTCAACCAGCTCGTAGGCTTCTTCAATCATATTGCCCTTTATGCTTTCGGAAGTTTGGGCCCTGTCCCACGGGCAGCCGCCGGGGGCGCGCAGGAGCTTAATCATCTCTTCCAGGTCGGCAAAGTCGTAGCGTTCTTTTTTGAGGAAGTCCCCTTCCTGCACTGCAACGGCGCAAGTACCGTCGTAAGTTTTCTGCCTGTCAAGCTCGTAAATTTTTATCTTTTTAACGCTTTCACCGCGCACGAAATAACAAGTGCTTTCTTCGCCGAATATGTAAGAAAGTTTTTCCTTTACCGTACCCGCGACGTACTCGCAGTCGATATCGTAAACGGCGGCGGCGCGGCAGCTTTTTAAATTTTCAACAGAATACGCCGAAACGCAAGTTACCTCACTGCCCGTAAGCCGTGAGGTATTGTATGCATGCGACGCCTTGGAAACGCTTTCCAGAACCTCGCAGTCTTTATGCTTTTTTAAGATTATTTTGCATGCTTCGTCCTCGCACACTGCGCCGTCCACGCAATAGCAAACGTCGCTTGTCTTTGCGGCGTCCAAAACGGCAGCGGCCAAATTTTTATTCAGCGTATCGAAGTTTCTGCTTCTTTTGAAGACTTCGTCGAGCGTGCGGTATGCGTACCCAGCCAGGCTGCCAGCACTTTCCGCGTCAGCCGTTCGCACAAGAATTTGGGTTGCATTGTCAAGCGCCTCCTTTGCTCTCAGCGTTATATCCCCTTTGCGTATTCCCAAGCCTATCAGCGTTATCTTCATTTTTATTGACGTCCTTTCTGTTTTTTACTCTAATAATATACCAGAAATTCATTAAAGTAGCAACAAAATTCGCGCAGTTTGCCGCCCACGCCGCACCCGCAATGGAAAGGGGCGTAAAGGATATTAAAGCCGCCGTAAGTCCCACACGCAAAATTGCGGTAGTCCACTGCGTTATAGTGCTTTTTACGGGACTGCCCAAAGCCGTTAAACAAGCCGAAGAGGTTTGCACCAGGCTTTGCGTTACGGACGACACGGCAAGTATTTTAATGAGATTTATCAAGAGGGTTTTTTCCGACCCTTGAAGCGAGCCGAATATGAGCCTTGTTGCAAGAGGCGCCAAAAAGAACAGCGCCACCGCCGCGGGCAAAGAAACAATGAAGGTTATCAAGATGGATTTGTAAGCCTTCTTTTTTGCGCCCGCAATATCGCCGCTTTCGGCAAGGGGTGAAATTTGCGGGATACTGGAAGCTGCCAAACCGTAGCACACCGACACGGGCAGGTTGATTATGGTTATCGCACAGCCCGAAAATATTCCGTAAAGCGAGGTTGCGTTTTCCGCCATTCCTCTTAAAAGCCGCACCGCCACTATGCTTTCCAAAAGCTGGGAAACGGGCAGGGCTATTGCCGTCAAAGTCAAAGGAACGGTATAGCGCAAAATGCTTTTTACGGGCACGGACGGTACGGGATAAAGGGGCTTTTTGCCCCGCCCTTTAAAGTACCAAATTGCCGCAATGCCCGTGGAAAGGACTTCGCTTACCGTAACCGCCAAAAGGGTTGAAGCAACCGCAAGCGAAAGGTTTTCCCTGAAAATATAGGCAAGCGCGACGCCGAACCCGACCTTAATTAACTGCTCTAAAATTTCCGTTGTGGCGGTGGGTAGCATATTGCCCCGCCCCTGAAAGTAACCGCGCACCACCGACAAAAGAGATACGAAGAAAACGGACGGGCACAGAAGTTTACAGCAAAGTGCGATTGCGGGCTCACCCTGAATTGCCGCAAGCGGTTCGGACAAAATGAACATTATGCAGGTGCCGATAAGCCCCACCGCGCTGTAAAGGCGGAACGCTTCCTTTTCCGCACCCGCGCCCTTGCCCGAAGAGATTAGGCGGGAAATGCCCGTCGGTATTCCCGACGCGGAAACGGTTAAAAGTATGCAGTAAAGAGGATACACCATTTGGTATATCCCCATTCCCTCTCCGCCCAAGAATTTGGTGAGAGGTATGCGGTAAATCGCCCCGAGAATTTTTGAAACGAAACCGCCGATAGATATTATCGCCGCACCCGCAAGAAACGACTGCCCGCCTCCGCGCTTTTTAACCGTTTTTTCCACACCGATTATTTCCTAAAATTTACTCAAACTGTCCGGCAAGTATATTTGCGGACAACTGTGCAAGTTTGCATGCGGCAGGCTCTATCTTTGCGCCGCGCTCGCAAGAAACTAATGCAACCGCACCCAGGCAATCGCCGTTGCAAACTATGGGCACGATAACTTGCGCGGTAACTTCGCTTTGCTGTCCCGCACAGATAGGCACTACGTCGCCGCCTTCAACCGAGCTTGCAATGTAGCTCTTTCTTTCGCGCATAATCTTTTCCATATTGTTTGAAAGGTTCTTGCCGTCGAACTCACGCTGACCGCGTCCCGAGGCGTGCAAAACGCCGTCCGTATCGCAAATTACGGCGATATGACCGGACAAGTCGGACAATGATTTTGCCGTCCCTTCGGAAAACTTTTCAAGCGACGCTATGGGCGAATACTTTTTTAACATCAGCTCGTCCCTGTCGGTAAAAATTTCCAACGGGTCGCCCGACTTTAAGCGAAGGGTGCTTCTAATTTCTTTGGGAATAACAACCCTGCCCAATTCGTCTATTCTTCTTACAATTCCTGTAGCTTTCATATAAAAAATACCTCTGCGGGAAAAATTTCCCCGCAAAGGTATTATGTGAAATGTTTGAAAATATATACTCAGCGTTTAGCTGCTAGCTTCTTACATGGTTCATAAAAGCAAGAAAACATTTTAATATTCAGTCGAATTATACGTAAGTTTAATATCTTTTAAATGTGCACTAAACGCTGTCAATAATCTTTTCTTGTATTGAAATGCTAACATCTTGTGGGACAAACAAATACAACAATACCCTTGCCCTTGTAAACAGCGTGTATAAAAGCAACTTATCGTCTAAATCTGTTATGTCAGTTGCAATAACAACCATTGAATCGAGCCCTTTGAATGCCTGAATTGTTGTACATTGAAGTTTATCCGATGACACTATTGGATTAAAACTTTCAATACTATCTTTAAATTGCCCCGTATAATTTGCCATAACGGAATTAGTCATTTTCACTGTTGAAATTATTTTAATTTTATCTTTGGAAATACCTTCTTTTACTATTTTGTCTATAAGTTCGTCAAACTTTTCATCTAAATTTGACTTATCGTAAGGAATAAAGCAAACTCTATCTCCCGAGACGTGCGCCTCCCCCGGATTTATTGCTGAACAATAGAACGTGAAGTTTGCTATTTGTTCCGTATTTCTACAATTTTTCGTAAGTTTACACCTTGCAGGACGATTTCGCAATAACTCATTTAACGATTTATCAAACTTAATTTTATTAAAAATATTTTGATTAGGGTCATAGAACACCGCCCAACTTCCATTGTATAACCCTCTTTTTACGAGTTTGTCAAAGATAGGAAAATATCTTGTATTTATTAAATCTTGCCCTTCATCAACGACTAAAACATCATATGCAGCTAAATTATGTGAGGATAAATACTTAGCGAACTGCTCTGGCAGAATCGTAGAATAATACTGAGGATCTTGCTTTCTTTCCGGATTTAACGGGATATAGTCGCTGATTAAGCCGTGTAATGTTTTTACCGCTATCGAACTGGGAATATCAAGCGCAGATAAATATGACGCAATCCCCTTATTATAGGTCAAATAAAGAACACGCTTACCCTCCTTCGCTTTCCGCTTTGCGTATTCAATAGCAAGCAAAGTTTTACCGCTACCAGCAGGACCGGAAACTAAAATTTTGTCGTTTTCAGAAAGCAAGTTCATTGTTTTTATCTGTTCTTCTGTCAAACGAATTAATTGTTCGTCTACGGCATTTGAAATAGTTTGCAATGATGGCACAAAATGCAAGTCGTCCCGAATTGCAACTTTAATTTCATCCATTTCCTCTTGCGAAAGAACAGAGTATATTCTTCTATGTTTTCTTGAATCCCAATAAGCATGAATATCATCGATATATTCACTCATGCTTTTCCTTGAACTGAAATCGTATATTATTTCAGGTATAACACTAACTCCCCTGTAAGAAAATGTTATGTCGGTAAAAATCACACCCGTAGCAAACGAAACATTATCAACCCAGGGAAGCCTTTTAACAAGTGCGGCTTTAAGTGCAAACATTGCGCCGGAGGCTTGTCCAAACGGACCCTCGTTTTTATAATTTACTTCGCCGAATCTGTTTTGAAAAGACCAGACACCGTTTTTACATTCAACGCTTCCCCCTTTCACTTCAAGGCAAACTATCCCTCTGGGGGTCACGACAATAAAATCCGCTTCAGAATAGGATTTTCTTTCGTGTATGGGAAGTCCAACTGAGTGAAAGGCGTATCCCGCTTCAATATTAGCTTCTTGTAAAAGTCGGAATACTTTTTTCTCTGCGTTGCTTTTGTATTCGGCGCCTGTAAAGCCGGGTATCATCGATAACATTATTTACTCCAATTCATCAGTCCCAAATCGGGGTTTTCAGGTGAGCCGCAAACGGCGCACCTATCCAACAAGACGTTGAAAAATTCACAAGAGGTTTCGGGAAGCAATGTGCATGCAAAACAAGCCGCATAATTCAGTGACAGATTACCTTGGTCTTTTGATGTATAACAAACAGGATCCGCGCTACACCATTTTCCACGCTCCACCATAGAGGTAATGATTTTTTCAATATTAATTGTTTTTGCTTGTTCCACCAACCCGCCCAAACTACCGTCGGCATCGGCGGTTGACGTGTACACTAAAATTCCTGACATTTTTCTTTTGCTGCCATTATACGTCGAGTAAATTCTCTCCTTAATAGATGCGGAAGAATAACCGCACATATGAGACAACTCCCGTATAAACAAATGAGCAAATGTATGCAGAAAAACATACTGCGGGGAAAATCTTCCCTCCCTGATTTCGCCGCTTAAATACGAATCTGCAAGTTTGCCTCTCATATTGTTATATCTTGAACCGTTTTTGCCAACCCAAGCATCAAGAATATCTTGGTTAAATTGAATAAATATTCCTTCGCCACGCAACTCTACACCGGGCAACCAATAAGGATGTTCATTCTTTGTAATCTTAGATAATGTCTTATCGCTATACCCGGTGGGTGCCGTAAGCCGTTTAAACCCATTCATTGCGGTTACAACAGTTAATCTATCCAATACAACCACTTTTTCAACAATGTGATTATATCTGTCGGGAACACTTTCAATGTGTGAAACGAAATCATCACTACCATCGCCCAAAACAGACGAAATTGCTACGTATTCGTCTTCTATAATCTCCCGCATAGTCGTTTTTTTATCCTTGCCGGCTTGAATTTTGTCATAGATGTCTAGTATGACTTCATCTTTGACATTAGGAAAAATACTCTTAACCTTTCTGAGAATTATTCCTTTATTATCCCCGTCGGGACCGAGAAACGAATAAACCTTTTGAATTTCCTGTGCTATCTTTGTGCTCCAGGGGGGGATTGTCAACGCACTTACAGTGCTAGAAAAGAACACACTGCTTTCCGAGCGCACCCTCATCTGCATGTAACGATGCTCTTCGTGTGCATTACATTGTTCGCGGTCACCTAGCCAAGGTCTTTTACCCGTGCAACGATAATCTGCAAACGCATTCACGCCGCTTGCATTTTTCATCGAGCGTACTGCACCGCATTTACATTTCAAAACCAAACTGTCCAGGTCGGTTCTGTTTCTTGTATAAAACATCTTTATATCCGGTTTAGAAAGTGTACATTCGTATTTGTTCTCCCCCGGACCGTTATGTACCCACCAATTATAAGGAAAATCCTCAATATGACCATTTGGACATACCAAGACAAATCGAGAGGGCACTAACTGACTTTTTCCGTTACCGGAACAATTTTCACTGTGGCAGAGAAATTTATTGTTTTTAGGGTTGGGAGTAACACTGCTTGCGCTTACAAGAGACTTGCACTGCGGGCAATACAGTATCGTAGGGAATATCGATGCGGGTATATCAGCACTTCCTGGGTCCCACATAGTGGTTTTTGCCGAAAGCTTCGGCTTTACAAAAAATTGCACGCCTAAAAGATTTTGCAAGTTTTGATTAAAAATCTTATACTCTTCTTTGTTCGCCCAATCCCAATTATCAATGCCAGACATTATAACAGTGTGGTCAACAAAGTCAACCATTGATCCAGCACCGAACGTTGTGATAAGTTGGCTTTGACGGATACTGCCGACTACGACCTTTGAATTCTTTTTAAGTTTTGTATTTATCATTTTCTGAGTTCTCCAAAATTGACGTAAACGTCTGCCCCGTTTTCTACATTCCTCACGGAATTAAGAACCGAAAAGCCCCCGTCTGACATTTCAGCAGATTCAAGAAGCGATTCAACGGCATTTCTGTCTTTTCCTGCCCGATATTTATCGTACACCAAATTTTGACAACACCTGTTTTCCCAATCGTCAATGAACGATTCGAGATAATCGATGGCAATACCGTAATTGTCAGGCTGAATATGTTTTATCCTTGAAACAATATAATCTTTGATTTCCTTGACGAATGTATCTGAAGAATTGAACTTCTTTGCCGAAGAGTTGCCTGACATATTCGGAACGAGGTGCCTTACCAGCGCAACGAAAACAGAATGTAAACCTTTCTCAATGCTTCTATCAGAGAACGGAGTAACGCTTGTCGGTTCAACATACCTGTAAAAGCTATTATGATATTGATTGAATTGTTCGTAGTATGACCTATCCCGCGAGCGGAAAGCGTTGTACATACAAATAACAATTCCGGGATTTGTACGCCCTACACGGCTTGTTGCCTGTATGTATTCGGCATTTGTCTTAGGCTGACAGAACATGGTCATTATACCCAATCTGTCTATATCCACGCCGACAGAAAACATGTTGGATGAAAGGACGTATTTCAGCGCATAGTTATCCTCGCTGTCGCACTCGTAAGATTTATCCAAATCAAGCAAAGCACGCTTAATTTCGCTTGAAGTCTTTCGGCTTGTAAGCTCATCGTTTCTCATTCCTTCAGGGTTTTTATATCTGCCGTGTTCGTTTTTTTCTATGCCGTATAATTTTGAATATTCCGCAAATTTACCGTTCAACATAGCACCGATTGTTTGGTACATCCTTTCTTTAAGCGTCGTTGATGCGGAGCCCAAGTCCCTTATGGCATTGAAATATCCGATTATCGTGTAATATTGGTCTACAACCTCTTTGGGAACTGCTTTATCTTTCGATAAATAATAATCAGCTATGCATAGCAGCGAAAAAGTTCGCACAATTAAGTCCGTTGTACTGCCGCCTTGCTCGGTTGTGCCGATATAATATCTGCAAGGCCTGTCATCCTTAGATGCCTCAACAGCGAAGAAAGAGTCGTCGCTATCCAATCCGCTGGGAGGAAATTGAAAGTATTCCCTATCATATAATCCACGTACTTGATACGCTGCATTTTTTATAGTTGCAGTTGAAGCTATTATTTTGGGCTTTGTGTTACTGTCCCAGCATAAGCGGTCAATTGCAGACTCATATAGCCCTGTAAGAGTACCCAAGGGGCCTGAAATCAGATGCAACTCATCCTGAATTATCAGCTTGGGCTTGTTGACGTTACCGCAATTACATCCAAATAAGCTCCCCGCCTTTTCTTCCCAAACTATGCGTGCAAATTTATCAACTGTGCTTACAACCAATGTCGGTTTCTTTTTATATATATCCGTATCTACAATGTAGATAGGCAACTTACCCATACAATCGCATTTAACGGTCATTTCGCCGTTTTCAATGTGATAGTTGGTTGCATCCAGCTCTTTCCCGCAATAAGGACAGCGCGTAAGCTGAACGGGGTCTCCGCCATAAACCCTGTGCCCGTCCTTTGCCGTTTGCAAAGCGTCCGCCGCATCTTCGATTTTATTGGGAGTACTTTCCGAGCCAATCCATAAACCTATAGAGATTTCGCTGCCACCGAGATTATGCTCTCTCCTTACGCCTTCACATGCACAAATCAACGCCGCCGCTCTTTCAAACTGCTGTATTGTAAGCAAGCGAAGAGTATAACGCATAAGTATAGTTGTGCCATACTCTGTGCGCTGATTTTTTAATCTTTCATAGAAGATTATAAAAGCCGAAACGCCGAGATATGCCTCGGTCTTACCACCGCCGGTAGGGAACCAAAGCAAATCGACAACATCTCTATATTCCCCGCCGTAAACGAAATCGGGAATAATCATAATTAAATAAAACAGCTGAAACGGATACCACGTGGGGTCACTGACTTTTGATGCAAATTCACTACGCAGTTTAATTTTCCCTTTCATCAGTGCCATACCAACTCTCTGTTGGTACATCGCCTCATTGCAAAGTTTAAAAGCTCTCCATGCCGTATCATCATGCCCCAAGGCGTTTAAGCCGTTTTTAATTCTGCTAATACACGCATCTATTTTTGATAAACACTCTGCAACCGCATTTTTATATTGGGAAAACCCTACGCCGCTTCCCATTAATTTCTGCCCGCTTGCCCAATCGGAATAATCTTCAACAAAACGGTTTAATTCTGCAATTATTTCTTTTCTATCCCCTGTGTAAAAGTATTTAAGCGAGAAAATCTTGCTATTTGAAGGTCTTGATTTCATTTGCTTAAATTCATAAACTGGAATAAATTCAGACCTGATAACAGTACACATATCGTCCACTGCCTCACAAGCGGTTGCACACCCGTGCCCTTGTGCAAAAGAATAGGCTTTACGATAGTGCATCGCAAGTATCTCGTCTTCGATACCGACATCGTTAAAGTATTCGGTTTTTATAGGTACAAAATGCCCTTCCGACGGGATAAGTTCGAGCTCGCATTGAAATAACGCGCTTTCATTTTGAACGATATCTTTTTGCTGAACCTGTAAGCCGTTAGTGACTGAAAACGAAATCAGTTTATTTTCTCCGGCTTTACCCAGTCGTTTGTTGGCTTGGATTTTGATATTAAACTTATCTAGCACTTCATTATGCGGTGCAAGATACACGAATTCATCCCGACTGAAATCAAATTGGAATTCTGCGGAATACTCTTTTCGCGTGTACAAGTGAACAAGCATAGTTTCATCGTTGTCACCGTAAGTGCGCTCCTCCTCGGAATGAACATATTTTCCGAATGAAAACTTAACCTTGACCGATTTAACGTCTGCGCCAATCATAGCCGTGATTGCCATTGTGGACGGCTTACGCGCCGACGTTTTGGAAATTGACCCGTCGTTCTCTTCCAAAGGAGTCTCGCTGAGTACAGCTGCCTCTTCTTCCGAAAAATCTGCAACTCCGTCAACTAATTGAGCATTAATTTCGTAATCGGTTTCCTCTTCGCTTTTTCTGTTATCTTTTAAAGATGTAGGCCAAAGAATACCCGACACATAGCTGTTTAGTGGCGGCAATTCCAATACTTCATCAGATTTTACCGGCCCTACAAGCTCTGTTTTAAGCATATCGATGATAAAATCTTTGGCTTTGTAAAATTCATCGTACTTATACATTTACTCCTCCATCGGCTTTGCGTATCCGCAAAACTCAATACCATACCAAAACCCACACTTTTTATATTCGTCCGACATTCGGCTATCAAGCTTTATGTTCACAATAGTAACGACATCGCTGACAAACAAATCTACGAAGTCTGTAAACTTGCTTAGCCGATATGTATGCGGCCACCTTTGATATGGTTCTTTATGTCTCCAATCTCTGAATATATCTGGACGAACTTCACCAATGTACCGCTCGTTATGAACGATATAATACTTACCGTCACGCTTACTTACCGTGATAGGGTCGCCCTGTTTAACACAAGATGCTATATACTCTTGCCGTTCTGCAACATTATCCCCTGTAATAAAGCTGATGGGGTCAATATCACCGTCAATTCCCAACTCTATACGTTTAATTTCTCTTTGCTTTATTTCAACAAACCGTCCGGATTCCATTCTTCTGTCTTGATGACGGTTTATCCTGGGTTTAATAATCAACTCGTTCTTGGCACGCGTCATAGCAACATAATAAACTTTGACGTCCTCACTTTTAGAAATTTCACCCGAATGATTAATTAAAACAGTGTCATATTCTTTGCCCTTTGCTTTATGAATAGTTGAAATAGTAAGCGCCGCCGTATCAGGGCATAACAAGACGTCCGCAACTCGCCTTTCTGAAACCATACGGCTTCTCAATTCTTTCAAATTTATTTCAGCCGCATCATTATCAAGCACTTTTAAGAACCCTTGCCATAATGATATTGCGGTGTTTTCATCTATGTTTTTATTTTTTGCTAATTCCAAAAACCTAAAATAAGAAATTATAGGGTTAGTATAACCAGATAGAATGTCTGCTATTTCTTTTCTATACGATAAGCGCCTTGCTCCGGTTAGAATTCTGTGTGTAAATGTTCTATTTGGCATAGAATACAAATCACTGCTTTGCCTATACGCATCGCCGTTAGACCAAGAAAGTATGGCATAAGTTCTATTTGTATTGGCACAGCGTTCTAATATCTTGTCAACGTCAGTATCGCTAAAATCATATTGGTTAAACAGTTCTTCCGTTGCTGACTTCTGCTCGTCAAACTGTCCACACAGCATGGCGGTACGGAGCGTTTTTAAACTATTACCTATGGGTCCTTCGTTTCTATGGTTGCGGGTGAGTTCATATTTCCGCAAGGTTTGCCCGAAATACCTCTCTATCCATTCATATAGTTTTGCGGCATTCAATTCATCGGGGTCGGTAATTTGATAGTCGTAAATGGCTTGGCACTCATCTCCAAGCAATAAAAATCCGTGCAACGTATGTTCAAGAAGTGTTTTTACAAGCTCCGCTCTTATTCCGACTAAATCCTGGACCTCATCGATTATGAGATAACCCATTAACTCTTGTAGGTCAGTAGGATTGCTTTTAAATAAGTTTATAAAACTTGCAATGCGGTCATCATAATTAAGTCCGGAAAAGTCGAAATTCAAATCACTCTCCCTTAAAAACCACGTTGCAAAAGAGTCAAAAGTGGCTATATTAAATTGCTGTGCTGATAATGGTATTTTACCCGCTTTAATCGCTGCCTCTAATCTGTCATTTATGACTCTGACTGCGCTACGGGAAAAACACAGAACAAATACGCTTTCGGGACGGATTTCGTCCTCTTTTTTTGCAAGGGCTTTTAACCGTTCGATAACCGTGTAAGTTTTACCTGTACCGGGGCCTGCGTTAACTAAAATTCTTGATTCGATATCGCTATTAATTATCTGCTCGGCTATCTGCTTATCGGAATCGACACGCAGGAAGTCTTTTAGCTGATAAGCCTGCGGACTATCAAACGGCTGATTTCTCAACTTTAAGCGTGCGAATGCAGCACGCAGCTTTTCAGGGTTATTACACTTGTACTTTTGTATAACTTTTGTGATTACCGTACGAACAGCAACACTGTTTGTTGTTTGAGCTCCGTGCCCCCTATAGTGACCTTTTACCCATGTTGTTGTCCCGTCAGCCAAATGCCTGATATGCGGACGGACACCCCAAAGCAAAGCGTCGTTATTCCTTTGGATTATTTCTTCTACTTCGGTGACAATTACCTTTGTCTCAATTTTTTTGATTTTACGGAATTTCGGAACTTTCAACCCCTCCCGTTCTTCCGTAATCGTTTCAAAATGTATGTAGTCGACAGGGTCTGCAACTTTCTTTACAAAATCAAAGGTTGCTTCGGGAGGACGCACGATGGGTCTGAAACAACTGTGTGCCGAACATTTCGGATACAATTTACAGGACGTTTTTTCGCATTTGTTTACATATACCGGTTTCCCGTCTTCCAAAACAGTCCCATGCGTATAATCCCCATTGCCTAAGGAACAGGGTTTAGAATTGTCGTAAATGATTTTTTGTATTCCTCTAAGTCCTGTCGTCCCGTTAACCTTTATGTTGTTTTCGGCTATCTCTCGAATAGCGCCGGGGTCAAGAACGTGAGTCATAAAGGAAGCGTCAATTATTTTGTTGTTGCCCGTGAAAACATATACATTGCTTGAATATGTTACGTTACTGATTTTCACTTAGCTCTCCCTTAAATAACCTCAAATTTGAAATCGTCTAAATCCGAAATATCACAATAATAACTTAGCTGATTGATTTCCAGTGTTTTTGTGCCAACTGTTGCCATCATTCTGTTTCCCGTTACACTGATTTCGGCAACAAGGCTATTGGTTATCTTACCTACAACCTCAAAGTACTCACCCAAAAAGCCTTTTGCGGGCATAGAGATATCACCGAGAATGTTGTCCCTATCATCTGCAAAAATGAAGTTGGCGCTTGTTGCGCTGTTAACGGTTCCGAACGTCACCGTTTCCCCGTCAAAAGGAATACCCGTCCCTTTCCTTATAATTGGATGGGGCGTGCCGTCACTCATAACCACACTTATATCTTGATTAAGTTTATACTCGCAATCAAGACTGTCAATTAAAGCCGCGCCTTCGGCAACCGACCATTGGGGCTTATCGGGATAAACGATTCTGATTTTGTACTTATTCTGAAACTCGTCTTGAATTATTGATTTAAGAGGCAGTAATTTACTGCTTCCGCCTACCATAATGATTGCATTTAGGTCAATCATATTTTTATTCGCTTTTTTCAAAGCGCTGCCGATTAATTCTACCGCTTCAATAACAATCGGCTTGATTATTTCGCAGAAAATTTCATAAGAAAGCTTGTAGCGTATTGTCTTTTCACCGCAATACTCAAACATCGAAATATTTGCGGGTCGGTCTATTTCATCCTCATCGGAAAAGTAAATTTTTGCCTTTTCACATTCGCTCAATATTTTAATTTTGTCCTTAATCGACAAATCTTTATAAGCCGTTGTTATCTGGTAAGCTGGATTGTTGACGATTTGGTTATGTACGTATTCAGCTATCTTCTCATCAATATAGTCGCCTGCGACTTTCCAGCCAATAGTCGATTCCTCATAAACTTGTCCACCGTCCGACCTGAGCAAACTTATGTCCAACGTGCCGCCGCCCCAGTCAAAGACCATAACGTTTGACAAGCCTTTTACTGCACCCCTATTGCGAATATACGCCGCAACAGATTCGCTGACGATTTTATCCACCTCAATACCAGCACGCCTAAAAGCCTTGCTTAACTCTTCACGTTGACGATTTGTAAAATCAACAGGTACGGCAACTGTCGCATGCTGAACCTCAACCTTTCGCCCGATGTTCTTAGATAAATGTCTTTTAATGGCCCAAACAAGACCCATTACTATAGTTGTAGGGTCTAACTTGCGCGTTCCAACCTTATAAATTGCGTCGCTTCCAAGGCTTGTCTTTATGGATTTTATAATTGTGTAGCCGTCGTCTTGCATCGTGGCGACTTGTGTTTTTACCCGACGCCCAAATATAGTGTCCATTTTATCGGTACCGTCATCCTTTGGTTTCACCGCTAAAATGGAAGGGAACGGCACGCCGTCTTCTCCATACATTACTCTTAGTGCTTTTTTATTATCATGGTCAACAATTAAACCTCCAACGGCAATATTGGTTGTCCCGAAATCTATTCCGAAGTATTCAATCTGTTCCGCCATTCACAAATCCATCCTTAGTCAAATTTAATGCCGTTTTTACCTAACACGTGGTATATCTCGTCAATCATATCAAGCAAAATGTCATAATAATCTAAATCCGGAGCTTTACTCTTAAGCTCTATATATTTAGAATACTCTGATGCTAACCGCTTTTTAATTTCACCTTTCAAAAAATCAATTTCCTGCTGTCCCGCATGCCCGTATGCCGACTCAACATTTTCTATCTTACCATTAAGTTCTTCAATAACTTGATTAAGTTCTGTAATTTTTTCTGTGGCAACAGACAAATTTCTATTGAGGTGATTTATTGTGTGTTCCTCAGTTTTTACCTTTTCTTGTAATGAAGATATTGTAACTTCTGCCGTCTTTAAAGACAGTTCAGCCGATTTAAGTTTATCGGTTAAGAAAACCTCTCTTCCCTTTAATTTTTTGTGTTCGGATTCAATTTCATTAATTTTATTGGAAAGCTGCAACGCTTGATTATTTACAGCCGCTAACAATTGCGCTATCGGTATTTGCGCTAAATCCACAGTCTTACTTTTTTTAGCGGAAGCCGACACTGCAACTTCTTTTTCGTCACCCGATTCGTTATTTAACGTCTTTAATGCCACAACAATTACCTCTTGCTCAGAGCTGTGAATAGGAATATCGTTTACATTAAACCATTTTGTAACACAATCTGCATATTGGGGTACTGGATACTCTTTCAAAAACTCAATCAAAAGTGTTCTGTAACCGTTTTTTATCCGTTCGTCATTGCCCGACCATTTAGCAAAGAAACATTCTGCTCCGTCATAATGCATTGCACGTTCAAACGAAGCATAAATTTGCTTGTTTGCTTTTTTAACAGGAATATAATTTTGAACTAAATAGGATATAACCTTATTTGCCTCTGCCATTTTCGATTGGTTGCTTAATGCAACCGATAAGCCAAAGGCATGAGTAAATTTATTGGAATTAATTGCATTTAGGCATGTCTCAATAAATAAGACGAAATATTCATCGGGAATTTTCTCAAAATATTTACATAAAAATGCATAAATCGCGTTTGGTTTAAGACCAAATAAAACTTCAGCCAACTCTTCTACCTGTTCCTTAGAGGAGTAATTATTTTCTACAAGAATTGCGATTATCTCGTCAACTGCTTTTTTACTTAGTTCCTTACGGTTTAAATACTCATTTAACTGTTCTTTTAACATATTATCCTCCAATATTAATTATCTTACTTCCTCTATTTCAATATTTTGCTCTTTACAAAGTTCTACAAGCCGCCTCTTTTGTTTTATTGTAGGCTCGTATTTACCGGTTTCCCACCGGCAAACAGTAGTAAAAGATACCCCCAAAAGTTTACCAAACTCCGATTGGGTAAGTATGAGCTTGCTACGCAACTTTTTCGTTAATTCCCCATAATTCATAATTCGCACCCACTTGTTAAGTTTTATCACAATTTTAGCACTTTTTTGTAAAAAAATCAATAACCAAAGCATGGTAAATAAAACGGGCGCAGCCTGTGCTTTCATATAAAAAATACCTCTGCGGGAAAAATTCTCCCCAGCAAAGGTATTATATGAAAGTTTGAAAATATATACGGAACCTTTAACCGCCCGCTTTTAGGCTGTTCTTTTGCTTTTTGAAAGTGTCCGTTGCTTCGTCTATGAGAGTTTTGTTTGCGGGCTTGGGTTCGTAATAGCCGCGCGTACTCATCTGTGTGAATACCAGAAACTGATTTTCCGCAACACCCATTAAGTTAGTTGAAAAGTTCTTTCTAACCGCCTTGGTGCTGCCCTCGAAAAGTGCGGTTGTGTAAAGCGCCATAAGCTGTTTTTCGCTTTCTAAAATGTCCTGCAAAGAATCTCTTTCGTTCAAAGTTGTATCGCTTTTAGTAAGTTTCATATTAACCTCCTATCATTTTAAGAAGCGCGTTGTAGCGCATCTCGTGGTCGTCGGCTATCTTCGTCATACAGTCGGCGAGCTCTACGTCCGTGAGGGTCTTAGAATAAGCCCTCGCCTTTTTGCAAATTAATCCTTCGGCGGTGAGTGCGTCGGATATAAGCCCTAATTCCTTCGATGTAAGTTCCTGCATAAAAAATACCTCCGCTTATGTTGTTGCCATAAGCGGAGGTTTTAATACATTTAAATTTTACTAGGTTTTATTAATTGGTAATAGGGGTCGGAAGAAAAGTCCCTCTCTTTGGTGTACTCGCCGCCCAATGCTTCTATTGCGAATTTAAGCTCTTGGAACTCTACGAAGGTTATCCCCTCTTCGTCAATTTTATCTAAAAGATATTGAAGGGCGCGCTCGTCGCCGTACGCCGCAAGATAGCTTGCGTGCATGGGCACGTTGTCGGGGTCGGTGCGAAATTCCTTTAAAAGAATTTCAAACACGCCGTCGTCACGCTTGGTTGCGCGGGACATAATTTCAAGCATATACTCGCGCTCGACACCGTTTTTATAGTTTTCTTTTGCTCTATCTAAAACTGCGTCCGCGTTTTCCTTTATAAAGTCCACACAGCGGTTTTTCATATCCTCGTCATCGCTGTTGCAAAGCATTTCCATATATTTATCGAGCGCCGCGGGGTCTGCACCGAGAAGATTCATAGCGTACTCAATTTCGTCCTGAGTTCCGTCAAGCAGGGGAAGAAGCTCTTTTGTCATCTTCCTGCCTTCGATAGCCGCGCAAAGAAATTCGGATACCGACACGCCATTTTTTATGTGCAGTTTTAGGCACTTGATAAGTTCGCCGTCGGTCATTTCCGCGTAGTATTCGCGCGGGGTTTTGCCAAGCGACTTTATGGGCGTATCGCCGAATTTTTTGTAGAGTTCGGGGATAATGTCTTCCCATTCCTCTTCCCTTTTCTTGCCTGCGTTTTTTGCAATGTATTCGGAAAGTTTTTCATCGAACATTCCGTCAAAATCGTATAACTTCATATATCCCTCAACAGGTTATCAATTTGTTCTTTTTGAACTTCGAAGAAGGAATAAATTTTATCCCCCTCAATGCCGGCGGCGTTCACTTCCGAAAGGCAATAAATTGCCGCGGTAAGAACGTCGACGCTCTTTATTTCGTCCAGCCTGCCGTCTGTGGAAAGTTTGCGGTAAATTTTTTCCGCCGCCTCCGCAAAGGAAAATCCGTAATCGTCTTCAAGCACCGAAAAGTGCGCGACAAGCCTTGCATACGCCTGAACGAAGTATTTTCTTTTAAGCCGCCCTATATCCAGCGCGGTTGTGGTAATCCTTTTGTAAACGTGGCAAATAACCACGCCGAAGCACTCGAATTCGTTGCGCTCTGCTAGGGAAGTTAAAACCTCTATTTTCAGTCTGTCGTCCACGAAGGCATCCAAAAGGATATTTCTTACTATTCCGTCAAGCCCCGCTTTAACGGCAACCTGCGCCGCAAGAAGCTGCAACTCGCTTCCGCCGTACCCTTCAATTTCGTCAAAGCACCACTTTACACAGTCCGAAAGGTCAACCTCGGTCGCAAGTTTTTTAGCCGCGGTGCCCGAAAGCCGCAAATAGGCGGCAAGCAGTTTTAAAGAAGATTCCCTTACGTCGTTTGGCAGGCGGTAGAAATAACTGAGTTCGGATATTTCACCGCTATCCGCCATTGCCCGCGCCTGGCGGTAATAATAGCGCGCCGTAACGGCTTCGGGGTATATAGTACACAAATCGTCGAAGGCGGAAAAACTTTCTTCAAACTTTCCGCTGTTGAATGCGGAAACGGCTTTGAAGTACATAATATTCAAATCGTATTCAAGCTCGCCCGTAAGTCTTTTAAACAGCCCGTACGCTTCGGCGTGCAGTTTGTTTTCACAGCAAACGGTTGCAATTTTGTAGATGTTTTCGGGGTCGGTAAGCTCTAAACTTAAAAGGGTTTTGGCAAGTTCAAGCGCCTCTTCACGCTTGCCCGCCTCCGTCTTTACGGCGGCAAGAGTAGTCAAAGCCTGAACGTCGTCGGGGTACTTTTCCAAAACAGCTAAGCACTCTTGCTCGGCCTCTTCGCACCTGTCGGAAATAATCTTGCACATTGCAACGTAGTTGCGCGCGGCAAGATATTTGGGATTACCTTCGCCTACCTTTTCGAATTCCTCGATGGCGCTGTCGTATTCGCCCGCCTTCATATGCGCGATACCGCCCGTGATATATTCCGTGCAGTCCTCCAAAGCGGGCGGGTAAGAAAACTTCAACGGGTTTTGGTCCGTGCTTACAAATTCCCTTAAAATCTCTTCGCGCATTTCGGGGTCTACTTCGTCGCTTTCGGATAAAAGTTTGTTGTAGTAGTACGCCGAATAATGCTCGTTGCCGAGGTTCATATAGCTTACGGCAAGTCCTTCGTAGCAGTCCGACATATCGGCAAAGTCCGCCTCGTCGACGTACTTGAACCAGCCGTTAACGCACTTTTCGTAGAGCCCCATATCGTCGAAAATTTCGGCGTAAAGCATAAGCGAATCGTCGTCGTTGCCGTTCAGCTCGAAATTCTTGTTGAGCATTTTCAACGCGCTTATATAGTTGTGATTATCGACCAAATCCGCCGCAAGCGAAATAAGCCTGTCGCCGCCGAGGTCAATTCTCGAAATTTTACCCATAAATTATTTAAAAAGTTTTTCTATATCGCCCGCCAAAAACTTATAATCGGTATTGCAATAATGGCAGTGAACGCTGACCGAGCCTTCTTCTTCGGCTATTTTAAGCAGCTCGCTTTTACCCAGAGGAAGAATTACCCCCTCTATTTTTTTGCGCGAACAGTTGCACTTATATTCGGGGAAAGAAAGATAAACCCCGCTTTTTTTTGTTTCTTCGGAAAAATATTTGTCGATAATTCCGTCCGCGCCCAAACTTTCGATGACGTCCGCCGCGTGAACGAAGTTCTGCATAGCGTTCTCGGCTTTATCCATATTCTCTTCGGAAGTGTTCGGTAAAAGCTGCATAACCACGCCGCCCGCCGCAACGCACTTGCCGTCCTTCATTTTAACGCCAAAAGAAACCGCCGTTTCAATCTGTTCGCTTTTATGGAAGTACTGCATAAGATTTTCGGATACGTCGCAGGATTTCAACTCGCAGGTGCCGAGGAAGGGGCGGAAAAATCCGTCGTCTTTGATGACGGTCATAACGCCGCCTTTAAGCCCGTTTTCGGCGCCGTCGATATAGCCGCGGATATGCCCGTCTTTATCGCCCGAAACACTAACGGTCGCACTGCCGTCCCCCGATTTAACGGTGATAGACACCGCGCCTTTTTCGGATTTTAAACAGCCCGCCATGTACGCGCAAGCCGTAAGCAGTCCGCCCAAAAGCTGTGCCCCGTTTTCGTCGAGATTATGAATTTTTATTGCGTCGTTCACAAGTTTAGTCGTGTCCAGAACGGACAGCGAAACCTGCAAACCGTAAACCAAAGATTTATAGAGCTTGTTCATATTTTTCTGCAAATAAAATTAATTCGTTTTTCTTTCGAGCCGCCCAGGTGCCCCTCTGTTTCAACATTGAACCCTGCGCCTTCAAGCGCGGAAATTACGGATTGTTCCGAATGGATATACTGCGTCTGCCTTTCGTCCGCGCGGGTATATTTTCCGTCGGCGCCGCGCGTGAAAACGGTTATATCCATATCCACCCTGTCGCCGTTTAACGTATTGAACCAAAGGTAGGTTATGTCTTCCCCGTCGTCGGCAAAAAAGTTGTTGCCCAAATCGGTTTTAAGTTTTTCTTCCGAACTTATGTCGAAAAGAAAAACCCCGCCCTTTTTAAGATTATTGTAAACTTTTGAAAATGCGGATGAAAGTTTACTTTGCTCAACGTAGTTTATACAGTCGTTTACGGCAACTATAAAGTCGGGCTTTGCGTTTAATTTCAGTTTGGTTATATCGCCGTATAAAAATTCAGCCTTCACGCCCTCGCGCCGTGCAATTTCAACTGCGGAAGAGAGCATCTCTTCGGAGATATCCATACCCTTGACGTCATAGCCCGCACGGATAAGCGCGCGAGTAAAGTAACCGTTGCCGCAGCCTATGTCAAGCCCCTCGCGCCCGGCGTTCAGGCTTTTTAGCTTATTAATTAAATACTGCGACCATTCGTCATAGCCGCAGTCGTGGTTTAAATATTCAAATGCGCCGCCCAAAGCGGAATAAGGTTTGCCTTTTATCATCTTATTTTAACAGATTTGCCGCGCTTATTTTCTTCTTTTTCTTGCCCTTCTTGTCTACCTCGTCCGAAAGCGCTTTTTCACGTTCTGCAAAAAGCCTGTTGTACTCAACGTAAACGGTGTCGTTCTTATGTGCGTTCTCGTAAGCTACAACGTCCGAATTCAGCTTTTCCCTGCCCGAGGCAACTGCCGAAATATCTTTACGCGTAAAGTTTTTGCCTATGTTCGATACCGCCGCTTCCGAAGCAATGGGCATTATGGGGCGGGCAATAAGTTCGCTTTTGCCTGCCGCAAGAAGCTCGCGCGCACGCTGCTTTTCGTCAGCAACGACTTCTTCCTGCGTTCTTGCCGCCTTCTTCTCTTCTTCGGCAGCCTTTAAAGTGGGGTTAATGAACGCGTCGAACACAGACTGTGTAAACGCCGTCCAGCACATAATAATAAACGAGAAGCCTATGAAAATGAATATAACGTAGGAAATAATTCTTACTACCCCGCCTATTATAAACAGCCATACGGGGATGAGCGAGAAGCCTGCCATGAATACAGTTCTTAAAATAGAACCTATGCACAGCACGAAAGAATTTTTGAAAAGGTGTGTGAATTTTACTTTATAGGTTGTCCCTACTGCGTAAACCCAGGCAAAGAAAATACCCACTAGCACCGTTGCGATAATTATAAAGACGTAAGCGGTAATTTCGCCTGCCGCGCCGCCGCCCATAGCTTTGGCGTAGTCCATCTGGTCGCCGATAAGGAAGGTTGCGTACAGGAACATCAAGAACACTATAACGGGTAAAAGAGTGTTAAAGTAATTTACTTTTACGCCGTGGAAGAACCCTTTGATTGAAAATTCGCCGTGAGTGTTTATCAGCTTTCTTATCGAATACGTCGCGCCGGCAATTCCTATCGAGGCAATAAAGCCCGCAATGAAAAGCGTTGCATAGAAAAGTATATCCGCAGAAAGCGTAAGCCTTTCGGCAAGCCCCGTTACGTCGGTATAGTACGGGAATAAAATGCTTGAATTGAAAGGATATACGTTGCCGAGCGTTTTGATGTAGGCCGAGCGGAAAAACATAAGCGCTATGCCGGGCGCAAAAGTTATCAAAACGAAAACGTTTATCAAAATCAACTTTAAAAAGTTGGATTTGAAAACGCCCCAGGTATCGCTCCACCTGCCTTGAGGAACGCTTTTTCTTATATAGTCGTCGGCAACTTCGTTGCCTTCAAGATTGTTTACTTCTAAAGCCATAAAAAACCCAAAATAAATTTACTACGATTTATGATACCACACCCGTAAAAAATTTTCAACCTTTTTCGCGCCAAATGAAAAAAATCCCCGCGCCTATTAAAGGCACGGGGGATTAAAATTATTTATACCATATGAAGCAGCACCATAAACCCGTTTACGGCAATACCAACCACTGCGGAAATCAAGTACATTACAACTACTAAAAGAATATTTCTTTTTAGCTTTTTGGTGTTTTTGAAAAGCACCACAAGCCCCAGCCCCGCGTTAGAGCAAAGCCCGCCGACAAGGCTTCCGAAAAGAATTGCCCCGTTTGTGTATGCGCCCGTTAAAATTACGCTTGAAGCGCAGTTTGGTATAAGACCTATAAGTCCTGTTATAAGTGGCTGAACGTAAGCCCCGCCTTCCATCGCGCTTGCGGAAATTTTATCAACCCCGCCCGCCGCGTCAATGATGTATCCGAAAACAAGATTGACGATTAAAAGATACGCCGCGATTTTCAAAGAGTGTAAAAGAGGCAAAAGGATATAAGTTTTGAAATCAGAAGTAGTGCCGAGCAGTCCGCCGTCGTGGTCGGAACAGCAAAAGTGCGCGTCCACGTCCTGCGACGAGCCCACCTTTGCAAGTTTTTCTTTGGGAAGAATAAAGTTTGCAAGATACCCCGCGCCCACGGAAACCAAAAGTTTAATAAGCACCAAGGGCATAACCGCGTGCGCCGCGTTCATATCCGAAATCATTATTATAAGCGCTTCGTCGGAAGTGGCTATAAATACGGCGAGTATGGTACCCGTGCGGATAAAGCCACGGTCGTAGAGCTTAGCCGCCATAACGGAAAATCCGCACTGCGGTATAAGCCCCGTAGCCGAGCCTATAAGCGGGGCGAACCCGCCCTGTAAAATTTTTTGGCTTTGGGTCAGCTTTGTTCGGTGTTCCAAAATTTCCATCAGAATATAGATAAGAAAAAGGAACGGAAACAGTTTAAGCGTATCCCAGAACGCGTCTAAAATAATTTCCATAAAAATATATCACCGCCGCCCGCGCGGCACAGCGCGGGCGGAGTTTATT
>JAIDQV010000109.1 GCA_029062045.1 Clostridia bacterium | reverse complement strand
ACTATAATTTTTACCGTTAGCTTCTTTAATGGTAGTGTCGGGTTTTATACGTGACGAATCAGATAAATACAATACGTCACTGTTGTTTGAAACTTCTTCGGCAAATGCCCTTATAGTATTTAAACCCAAACCGCCGAAAAGCAAAATCAAACATAACAATAAACTTGTTAAAATCAAGATTGCACGACTTCTCTTCTTCTTTACCATAAATATAATCCTCACAAAATCCGACTAAGTATTAAAATTATATACAATATTATATCACAAAAATAACAGAAGGCAAAGAACTTTTTATCATTTGTTCTCAATTTGCTTATCAAGCTGCCTTGTTTATTTTAAATAGAAAAACGATGCGGACGAACCGCATCGTTTTTGTGTATTTGCTTAATTTATATTACTTTCCGGGGTTTTTAAACATTTGCGTCAAATCAGTCGTATCCCCTATTTCTTCCGCGCAACATTCGATTATTATACCTTCGGTATTCAACCAGCTAAGTCTTTCAAGCGCGTCGGATATTGCCTTCTGCGCAAGCTCTTCGGTTGCGTCTTCGTTTATAAAACCTATATCCATAGGATTGCGGTGAACAAACCCGTGCTCACGCAAAACCTCTATCAGTTCGGCATATTCGTATATGGGATTAGGGGTGTACTTTTTTAACTTCTTTTCGTCAAGTTTAATACTTATACTCATTTTCATAATCTTCACCATATTAAACAATGCCCTAATTCAAGATTAGGGCATTGCTGTTTACTTAATTACTTTCTGGGGTTTTTGATGTTAGCCTGTGCAGCTGCGAGCCTTGCGATAGGCACGCGGTAAGGCGAGCAGGAAACGTAGTTAAGACCAATCTGGTGGCAGAACTCGATTGACGAAGGGTCGCCGCCGTGTTCGCCGCAAATACCTACGTGCAATTCCTTGTTGCTCTTCTTGCCGAGCTTAACAGCCATATCCATAAGTTTGCCTACGCCGGTAGTATCAAGACGGGCGAACGGGTCGCTTTCGTAAATCTTGTTTGCGTAGTACGAAGGAAGGAATTTGCCCGCGTCGTCACGGCTGAAACCGAAGGTCATCTGAGTCAAGTCATTGGTACCGAAGCAGAAGAAATCAGCTTCCTTAGCGATATCGTCGGCAGTGAGTGCCGCACGGGGAATTTCAATCATGGTGCCGACTTCGTAGTGAAGGTCGATGCCCGAGTTAGCTACAAGCTCGTCCGCGGTCTTAACGACTACGTCTTTAACGAATTTAAGCTCTTTAACTTCGCCCGTCAAAGGAATCATAATTTCGGGAACTACGTTCCAGTCGGGGTGCTTCTTCTGCACGTTGATAGCCGCTTTAATAACCGCCTTGGTTTGCATAACTGCGATTTCGGGATAGGTTACGGTAAGACGGCAACCGCGGTGTCCCATCATGGGGTTGAACTCGTGAAGGTCGGAAATAATCTGCTTAATCTGAGCAACTGTTTTGCCCTGTGCGTCTGCAAGAGCCTTGATGTCTTCTTCGTCGGTAGGAACGAACTCGTGAAGGGGCGGGTCAAGGAAACGGATAGTTACGGGCTGACCTTTAAGCGCGGTCATAAGTCCTTCAAAGTCCTTTCTCTGCATAGGCTCGATTTTAGCGAGTGCCGCCTCTCTCTCTTCTACGGTGTCAGCGCAAATCATTTCGCGGAATGCGCCTATTCTTTCGGGGTCGAAGAACATATGCTCTGTACGGCAAAGACCGATACCTTGTGCGCCGAACGCAGCTGCCTGCTTAGCGTCTGCGGGGGTATCAGCGTTGGTTCTTACGCCCAAAGCCTTGTATTTATCGGCAAGTTCCATAATTCTGCCGAAGTAGCCCGACTTAACGCTTGCGGGTACGGTAGGAATTACGCAGTCGTAAATGTTACCGGTAGAACCGTCAAGGGAAAGTCCGTCGCCTTCCTTGAATACTTTTCCAGCGAGGGTGAACTGTTTGTTCTCTTCGTCCATCTTTATGTCGCCGCAACCCGATACACAGCAGGTACCCATACCGCGTGCAACAACCGCCGCGTGAGAGGTCTGTCCGCCGCGAACGGTCAAAATGCCTTGCGCGTACTTCATACCTTCGATGTCTTCGGGGGAAGTTTCAAGACGGACAAGGATAACCTTCTTGCCTTCTTTGCCCTGGATAACAGCGTCTTCTGCGGTGAACACGATAGAACCTGCCGCCGCGCCGGGGGAAGCCGCAATACCCTTGCCGACTACGTTGTTTTTGTCAGCATCTTTCAAAGCCTTAGCGTCGAACTGAGGGTGTAAAAGCATATCGAGGGATTTTGCATCGATTTGCATAAGTGCTTCTTCTTCGGAAATCATACCCTCGTCGATGAGGTCGCAAGCAATCTTGATTGCAGCCGCAGCGGTACGCTTACCGTTACGGGTCTGCAACATATAAAGTTTTTCGTTTTCAACGGTGAATTCCATATCCTGCATATCGCGGTAATGGTTTTCGAGAATTTCGCAAACGTTTAAGAACTGCTTGTACACGTCGGGGAATACCTTCGCCATCTGTGCGATGGGCATAGGTGTACGAACGCCTGCAACGACGTCTTCGCCCTGTGCGTTGGTGAGGAACTCACCCATAAGTCCTTTAACGCCCGTTGCGGGGTTACGCGTGAAGGCAACGCCGGTACCGCAGTTGTCGCCCATGTTGCCGAACGCCATCATCTGTACGTTTACGGCAGTACCCCAAGAATAGGGAATGTCGTGGTCCATACGGTAGATGTTCGCACGGGGGTTGTCCCACGAACGGAATACGGCTTTGACAGCCTCGAAAAGCTGTTCCTTGGGGTCGTCGGGGAAGTCTTTGCCGAGCTGGTTCTTGTATTCAGCCTTGAACTGGTAAGCAAGCTCTTTCAAGTCGTTGGCGTCAAGCTCTACGTCTTGGGTTACGCCCTTCTTTTCCTTCATTTCGTCAATGAGCTTTTCAAAGTACTTCTTGCCTACTTCCATTACGACGTCCGAGAACATCTGGATAAATCTTCTGTAGCAGTCCCAAGCCCAACGGGGGTTGTTGGATTTTTCTGCGATGGTGTTTACAACGTCTTCGTTCAAGCCGAGGTTCAAGATGGTGTCCATCATGCCGGGCATGGAAGCGCGTGCGCCCGAGCGTACGGAAACGAGCAAAGGATTTTCTTTATCGCCGAACTTCTTGCCGCA
>JAIDQV010000108.1 GCA_029062045.1 Clostridia bacterium | reverse complement strand
GTATATCTTAAAATGGGATGAAATACGTTTGCCGCAGAACCCGTTCCCTCGGTGATAACGAAGTAAGTGTTCACAGCAAAAGCTGCAACCGAAAGCGCAATTCCCGCCCATATGAAGGCAGTCATCAGCTTTGTGAATTTGTATTTATAGGTTTTCATAAACTCATTATAACCTTGCGCGGTAAAAAAATCAACTTAAATTACAAATAGCGTCGGCGCAATTTTTGCGCCGCCGCTAAAACTTAATTTTCGTTTTTGTCCTGACCGCCGTCCTCGGGTGGTGTGGGGCTGGGCTTTTTAGGTGAATGCGGGCGCTTTTTACGGTGCCATTCATGGTGAGGTTCAACGCCTTCGTTTCCGTCGCCCTTGCTTGCGGGTCTTCCGTCTTTGAAATCAAAGCGGACTTTCGGCATACCTCGCTCTTCACAGTCGGGGCAGGTATCGTCGTTGCCGTCGTCTTCTACGGCACTGATTTTGGTACTTACTTTGTCCTTTGCCGCGTCGGTATTTCCTATATCGTTGCAACCCGTAAAACACAAAGCGCTGCTTACAGCAAGTAATGAAGTTAATAAAATTAAAATCTTTTTCATATTCACAGTATGCTAATTTTTTCCAACAGTATTCATTTGCTTGTAAAAAAATTTTTTCCGTGCTAAAATCAAGTTGTCTGAACTTAAAGGTCCGTCCTGAGGGTAAAGGTAAAAAATTTAAGCATACTCAAAGTATGCCTTTTTGCCTTTGCCTTACTTTAAATAAAGTGAGGTTTTTTTATGCAAGAAAACAGACTTGCCGTTATAAGCATTATCGTAGAAGACAGAGAAGTAAGCCCGCAGATAAACGCGCTTTTATCCGAATTCGGCGAATACGTTCTCGGCAGAATGGGTATCCCCTATAAAGAAAAGGGCGTTTCGGTAATAAGCGTTGCGCTCGACGCGCCTACGGAAATTATCAACAAACTTACAGGTAAAATAGGTATGCTCAGCGGCGTAACCGCAAAAACTTTAATGCATAAAGCATAAAAAAGGAAGATATATATGAAAAAGATTTTAACAGCTATATTAAGCACCGTAATTTTAGGAGTTTCCGCTTTCGGATTTTCGGCTTGCACAGATCCAGTAAGCACCGATGCCGTAAACCTTGTTAACGTAAGCGCGGCAGAGGTAGGCGTGCGCAGCGATATTGATTATTTTGTTATTCCCGAACCCGCGGCAAGCACCAAAGTGGGCGCAATATCAACTTTAAATTTCGCGGGTGATTTGCAAAGTCTTTACGGCGGTGAAAACGGCTATCCTCAAGCCGTAGTCGTTGCAAAAAACCAAATAATAAGTTACGTTGCGGAAGCGGTGTCGGTCAAGTTAAAAGCCGGTGCCGAGTGGCTTCTTGACGAAGCAACTTCGCCCGAAAGTATAATCAACGCCGTAAGCTCGCATTTAAGCCAAGGAATGTCGCCCACGTTCAACGCGAAAAACCTTTCAAAGCAAGTAATTAAAAACTGTTCGGTAAATTTTGTTGACGCACACGATTGCAGGGAAGAAGTAAACGCATTTATGCAGAAGTTCAACGCGGTAAGCGAAACGCCTTTCGGAACGCCGAGCGGTAGCTTTTTCTATGAGCCCGTTGATTACGGTGCAACGCAATATGAGGGCAAGATAAGCGTATACGCCCCTGACGGCGCACCTGCTTTGGGACTTGCAAAACTTATGTCGACAAACGAAGGATTAAACTGTTCGGAAATCGAGTACAACGTGGTGGACGCAACAACCATACAGACTTTCGTCACGGGCGCAACACCAAAAGCCGATATATGTGTTTTGCCCGTAAACCTTGCAGTTAAACTTTTGGGTGGCGGTGAAAAGTACAAAATGTTGGGCACATTAACACACGGCAACCTTTTCATCGTATCAAACGGGGGAGATAAAATCACAAAAGAAAATTTATCTTCACTGCGCGGCAAAACGGTTGGGGTGGTTAACCTTCCGCAGGTACCGGGGCTCACCCTCAAAACAATCTTGAAAGATAACGGAATTGAATTCGAAGAATTGAAATGAAAAAGTTTTTCACAGAGCGAAAACTTAATATTATTTTTTCCGTTACCGCAGTGCTTATAATGTGGCTTGTCTGGATAATAGCTTATTATTCGATCAAAAACGACTATATCGTTCCGTCGTTTTCGGATACAATGGTCAGCCTTTGGAACTGCCTTTGTTCGGGTGAATTCTGGACGGCTTTTGCCTTTACACTTTTAAGAACGCTTGGTGCTTTTGCGTTGTCTTTCGCGCTTGCCGCTGTTTTTGCGGCGCTGTCCGCAGTCAGCAAGTCGGCGTCAGCGCTTATTAAGCCCGTAATGGTTTTCTTCCGCACCGTTCCGACTCTTGCTATAATTTTAATTTTGCTCATATGGACAAGTGCGAAAGTCGCGCCGATTATAGTTACCGTTCTCGTGCTGTTTCCCATGATTTATTCACAAATGACAGCCGCAACCGAAAACGTGGACGGCGAACTTATCCAAATGGCAAAGATGTACGGTGTTTCGAAAGAAGAAAGGCTTTTCAAGATTTATCTTCCGCAGATTTCGCCGGATGTCTTTTCCCAGACAGGTGCAAACGTGTCTTTGGGTATAAAAGTTATGATTTCGGCGGAAGTTTTGGCAAATACGTATAAAAGCCTCGGCGGTATGATGCAAAGCGCCCGAAGTTTCCTTGAAATTCCACGTCTTGCCGCATTAACGCTTATAGCGGTTTTGTTGGGGCTTGTCGCGGATATCGCTTTTTCACAGCTTAAAAGAATAAACTCGAAGTGGCGTGAGGGGGCAAAATGATACAAATCAAAAACCTAACAAAACGCTACGGCAAACTTACCGTGTATGAAAATTTCAGCCTGGAACTTGAAGAGGGGAAAATAACCTGTATTCTCGGCGAAAGCGGATGCGGTAAAACCACTCTTTTAAACTGCATAGCAGGGCTTACCGACTGCGAAGGCGAAATATCGAAAGTTAAGTGTTCGTATATCTTCCAGACCCCGCGGCTTGTTCCGAATTTGACCGTGGGCGGCAATCTTAAACTTATATGCAAAGACGAGACCGCCGTTGACGAAGCACTTGCAAAAGTCCGTTTAACCGATAAAAAAAACGCCTATCCCGTCGCGCTGTCGGGCGGGCAGGCGCAGCGCGTTTCAATCGCCCGCGCATTTCTTTATGATGGTGAAGTTATTCTTATGGACGAACCTTTCAATTCCCTCGACTTAAAATTAAAAAAAGAAATATCCGAACTCTTTTTGCAAATTCAAAATGAAAGCCGCCGTACTGCGCTTTTCGTTACGCACGACGTGGATGAAGCGTTAAGCCTTGCCCACAGAATTATTGCCATAAACGGCGGTAAAACGGTTCTTGATGTTTTAACCGAAGGTGTGGATAAGGACGAGCTGCGCAAGCGCTTAATTTCGGTTTTAATTGCTTGACATTTTATTTGCGTACATTTTATAATATTTTCATAATTTAATAAACGGAGTTGCATTATGAAGAAATTTTTTAAAGAATTTAAAGATTTTATCACTCGCGGAAACGTTTTGGACATGGCTGTCGGCGTTATCGTCGGCGGTGCGTTTACCGCAATTATTACGGCGTTAACTAGTCAGATTTTACAACCTCTTATCAACTGGCTGATAGCGCTTATTTCAGGCGATGCGGACAACGGGCTTGAAGCGGCGGTTACCATTCTTAAACCCGCATACGTTGACGGCACATTGGATTTGGCTAGCTCTATTTACATAGATTGGGGCGCATTCATTACGGCAATTATCAACTTTATTCTCGTTGCGTTCATACTTTTCTGCATAGTTAAAGCTATCAACAGCATTCGTGCAGGCGGTAAAAAACTTGCGGACAAGCAGAAGAAGGCTATTGAGAAAAAGGTTAAGAAAGGCGAAATCAGTGCAGAAGAAGCTGAACAAGCTAAGGCTGAAATCGAAGCTCCTGCAGAGGAAGCACCCGTCGTTGCGGCTGTTACAACCGAACAGCTTCTTGCAGAAATCCGCGACCTTTTAAAAGAGCAAAAGACGGAAGAACACAAAGAAGAAAAATAATAATGCTAAGCGCGTCAACCGCAAGGTTGACGCGCTTTTTTACTTGTCGGATATTTAAAAAGGGAAAAAGCAAAATTTTTGCACGATATTTTGCAAAAAACTTCATTCAAACATTTTTATTTTGTCAATATATTGTGTTATAATAAAAATAGTTTTTGTAAATATTGTGTATTCGTCATCTTAC
>JAIDQV010000107.1 GCA_029062045.1 Clostridia bacterium | reverse complement strand
GGTGCAGCTCAGATGGACGGCGCAATCCTCGTCGTTGCAGCAACCGACGGTCCCATGCCCCAGACCAGAGAGCACATTCTTCTCTCCCGTCAGGTAGGCGTTCCTTACATCGTTGTATTCCTCAACAAGTGCGACCAGATGGACGACCCCGAACTTCTCGAGCTCGTTGAAATGGAAATCACCGATACCCTTGAAGCACAGGGCTTCAAAAACTGCCCCATCGTCCGTGGTTCGGCTTTGAAGGCTCTTGAAAAAGCTTCTTCCGGCGCTCCCGATGCAGAAGTTCTTGCAGCTCCCGAATGCCAGTGCATTCTTCAGCTTATGGACACCATCGACAGCTTCATCCCTACCCCTGAAAGAGATACCGCTAAACCCTTCCTTCTTCCCGTCGAAGACGTATTCACGATTTCCGGTCGTGGTACCGTTGCAACCGGTAGAGTAGAAAGAGGTACCGCTCACGTAGGCGATCCCGCTGAAATCGTTGGTCTTATCGAAAAGCCCGTTGGCACGGTTATTACCGGTCTCGAAATGTTCCACAAGAGCGTTGACGAAGCTATCGCAGGCTTCAACGTAGGCGCACTTCTTCGTGGTATCGACAGAAAGGGCATCGAAAAGGGACAGGTTCTTGCTAAACCCGGCACCGTTAAAACTGCTACCAAGTTCACCGCTCAGGTTTACGTTCTTAAAGCAGACGAAGGCGGCCGTCACACTCCTTTCTTCAACCACTATCGTCCTCAGTTCTTCATCAGAACTACCGACGTTACCGGTTCTATCGAGCTTCCCGCAGGCACCGAAATGGTTATGCCCGGCGATAACGTAGAAATTTCCGTTGAGCTCATCAAACCCGTTGCAGTTGAAGAAAAGCTCCGCTTCGCTATCCGTGAAGGCGGCAGAACGGTTGGTTCCGGTACTATCGTAAAAGTACTTTAATTTAAATAAATTTAATTCGAAACACTCAGCCTGCGCAGTTTATGCGCGGGCTGTTTTATTTCTTGACAATTTCAAACTTGCGTAATATAATAGCGGCATAGAAAATATTTTTAAAATAACAGGGACAAAAGTTTTCTTTAAATCGTTATAATTGTAAACAGGCAAAGGAGAGAATAAATTATGTTTTGCAAATATTGCGGAAAAGAAGTAAACGATAACGCTTTAATATGCCCTAACTGCGGCGTTGCAACGGACAATTATATGCAGGTTGCAAAGCCCGTAGGCACTCAGCAAAAAACCAACGGCCTTGCTATCGCTGGTATGATTTGCGTAATAGTAGGTCTTATCGGCGGCGACTATCTGTTTTGCATCCCGTCCATTGTCGGCTTAATTTTAAGTATCGTCGGCATGGTCAAAGTCAAAGAGTATAATTCGGGCTTCGGCTTTGCTCTTACAGGCATAATCATCGGCGCAATTTCGCTTTTAATTTGGCTTATCGTCTGGATAATTATCGGCTCGCTTTGGTTCAGCATATTATTTATGTGGTAAAATTACACAAATCTATTCTGTTGACATTATAAATATAATATTGTAATATATATACGGCGCAAGCAAAACCACGCTTTTGCGCAAGCGCACCCAATTTGTGGCTATGCCACCTCAGCGGTGTGAATTTGCGCAATTAAATATTTGTGTGCGTTTAAAGATTGCGCAAAGAGCGGCAGAGCCGCTAAAAATCACGAAAAACTTTATTCGCAGAATAGAATGAAGTTTTTGTGAGGGAGGAATTTTATGTATTGTAAAAATTGCGGTCATGAAGTAAACGATAACGCTGTAATTTGCCCCAACTGCGGCGTTGCAACAGACAATTATATGCAGGCGGCAAAATCCAATTCCGCACCAGCGCAGAAAAACACTATGGCGCTCGTCGGCTTTATCCTTTCGTTTTTTATGGCGCTGCCGGGTTTAATTATTTCCATTATCGCATACAAAAACGCCAAAAAGCCGGAGTTCAACGGCGACGGCAAAAGTTTTGCTCTTGCAGGTATAATTATCAGTGCTGTGTCAATGGGGCTCAGTTTTATCATCGGCATAATCTATTCGATAGTTTTGTTCAATTTCATAATGTGGATTCCTACTTATTAAAATTTAGAGCCCGCAGGGTTTCCCTGCGGGCGTATTTTTTTGTCAAATTTCCGTATATTACCACAATTTAGTCAAAAATTTTTTCATATTTCATTGACATAATAAATAAATTATTCTATAATTACTTTGTGAACAAACTGTGAAATAGTTCACAGAAAATAAATTAAGGAGAGAAAAAGATGTTTTGTAAGAATTGTGGCAAAGATATTGACGATAGCGCAGTTGTATGCCCTAACTGTGGCGTAGCTACGGATAACATGGGAAAGAATACGACACCCGCTCCCGCTCAGAAGAACACCATCGCGCTTGTTGGTTTCATCTTGGCGATTTTAGAGTTCAACGTTATCGCGTTGATTCTTTCAATCGTTGGTTTGACTAACAGCAGAAAGCCCGAATATGCTGGCGACGGCAAAGGCTTGGCAATCGCTGGTATCGTTATCAGCTGCATAACCACGGCGATTTGGATTATCGTTTTTGCATCTTGCGGCGCAGCAGCTTGTGCTGCCCTCAGCGATCCTAGTCTTCTGGGTTAACAATCTAAATTAAAAAAAAGAACGCTTGTAAAAGCGTTCTTTTTTTATTTCTTATAAAATTTGCAGTAGCTTTTCAAAGTGCAATTTGCGCAGTCGGGCTTTTGCGAGTGGCAAACGCGCCTACCGTGATAAATAAGATAATGGTGCGCTTTTGACCAAAGCTCTTTGGGTATAACCTTGCAAAGCCCTTCTTCAACCTTCGCGGGCGTGTTCCCCTCGGAAATTCCAAGCCTGTTCGATACTCTGAAAACGTGCGTATCCACGGCAATGGCGTCCCCGCCGAAAGCCACGGCATACACAACATTCGCCGTCTTTTGCCCAACCCCCGCAAGGGTTTTCAGCTCGGCATGAGTGGAGGGGACTTCCCCGCCGAATTTTTCTAAAATATCGTAAGATGCGGAAAGTATATGCGCCGCCTTGTTTCTGTAAAACCCGCAGGAGAATATATATTTTTCAAGCTCTTCCTGCGTTAGCGTTACCATCTTTTCGGGCGTATTGTATTTTTCAAAGAGAATTTCCGTAACCTTGTTCACGCGCTCGTCCGTACACTGTGCGGAAAGTATCACCGCAACCAAAAGCTCGTAAGGGCTCTTAAAGTGCAACGCGGGCTGTGCGTCGGGGTAAAGGATGGAAAGCTCTTTTAAAATTTCCTTCGTGTTATCCATACCGCAATTTTAACACAGTTTCAAAACAAAATCAACTAAACGGCGGCGCGCCCCTTTAAAGGGCGCGCCGCCTAAACCGTTTACGTTAAGCTAAGCTCTTCCGAAGAAGTTCCTGCCGTAAACGCTTTTCATAATATAATATCCGTAGAATGCAGAATAATTACCGCCTTTAATCACGGTTTTAGCACGGTTTAAAAAGTTCTCGTTAAACTTAACCGAAAGCCCGCAACCTATGTTTGCCTCTTTCGGCGTGTTGATAATCGTTGCCGGAATACCGAACTTCTTTAACCGCATATTGCAGTCAATCGCTTGCGAACGCGAGCGGAATACGGCAAGTATCTCTGTCATATATTTTTTTACCTTCGTATATAATATTGTACTATCATAATATGTCGGAGATATAAATTTTGATTTATTTCGATAATGCCGCAACAGGCGGCTTTAAGCCCGACGGAGTAATTTCCGCCGCAACCGCCGCACTCAGCCACAGCGCCAACCCGGGAAGAAGCGGGCACAAACTTTCCCTTGCCTGTCTTGAAAGAGTCTATGCAACGCGCAAACTCTTGTGCGAATTTTTCAACGCATACAGTTATGAAAGAGTAATCTTCACCAAGAACTGTACCGAGGCTTTGAATATCGCAATCCTCGGCACTGTTAAGCCCGGCGACCAAGTAGTAACCACCGTAGCCGAACACAATTCCGTTTTGCGTCCCCTCGAATATTTAAAGGGCAGGGGCGTTTATGTATCCTACGCGCCCCTAAATGCCGAAGGGGAGGTGGACATCGAAACCCTCATAAACTACGTTACGGACAAAACCCGCGCAGTCATCGTCACCCTTGCATCAAACGTAACGGGCACTATGCCAAATATCAAAAAAGTAAAAGCCGCCATTCCCGAAAACTGCCTTTTAATTTGCGACGGCGCACAGGCTTGCGGACACTTTGAAGTTAATATGAAAGAGGACGGCATTGACGCGCTTGCCGTTGCGGGTCATAAAGGAATGCTCGGCATACAGGGCAGCGGCGCATTACTTTTCTCTGAAAGAATGAACCCCGCGCCCGTTCTCTTCGGCGGCACGGGCAGTGAAAGCTACAACCTCAATATGCCCGACTTTTACCCCGACGCTTTGGAAAGCGGAACGCTTTCATACCCCGCAATAATTTCGCTTGGCGAGGGCGCGCTGTATCTTCGGCAGAACATGCAACAAAGCCGCGAAAAGGTAGAAAAATTAACTGCCTATCTTTGTGAAAATTTGGCAAAGATAAAAGGCGTAAAACTTTATTCAAAACCCAACCCGTGCGGAATAGTTTCTTTCAGCCTTGAAAATATGCAGTCTGAAATCGTCGCTTCCGAGCTTTCGGAAAAGTACGGCATTTGCGTGCGCGACGGGCTTCACTGCGCGCCGTTAATGCACAAAGCTCTTCAAAGCGAGGGGCTTGTCCGCGCTTCTGTTTCGGCGTTTAACTCTCAAAACGAGTGCGAAATCTTCATAAAAGCGGTAAAATCGTGTACACAACTATATCCGAATTAGTAGGTAAAACACCCGTTTTGTCCATATCGACAGGCTTGCCCGCCACTATAATAGCCAAGTTAGAATATCTAAATCCCGCGGGCTCGGTCAAAGACAGGGCGGTAAAATTTATGCTCGAAAGCGCAGAAAAAAGCGGCAAACTTCAAAAGGGCGCAACCGTAATAGAACCTACTTCGGGTAACACGGGCATAGCAATAGCGGCGCTTTGCGCGGCAAAAGGAATAAGGGCAAAAATAGTAATGCCCGACAGTTTCAGCATAGAAAGACGGCAAATTATCGCCGCATACGGCGCGGAAATTGTCTTAACCGACGGCAAAAAAGGAATGATGGGCGCAATCGAAAAAGCGCAGGAATTGCACAAAAATACCCCGAACAGCATAATTTTGGGGCAATTTGAAAATATGGCGAACCCCGAAGCGCACTACAAAACCACCGCCCCCGAAATCTGGGAAGACACCGAAGGAAAAGTCGATATCTTCGTTGCGGGCGTCGGTTCGGGCGGAACGCTTTCGGGCGTCGGAAAATTTTTAAAAGAAAAAAATCCCGCAATTAAGGTAGTCGCTGTCCAACCGCAAAGCCCTCCCCCGCACAAAATTCAGGGCATAGGCGCAGGTTTTGTGCCAAAAACCCTCGATTTAACCGTTATAGACCAGGTTTTGCCCGTTCCCGACAATGCCGCAATTAAAACCGCAAAAGAGTTGGCAACAAACTTCGGTTTGCTAGTCGGCATATCTTCTGGCGCGGCGTTTTGGGCGGCAAAACAGCTTGCCACCCGAAATCACGGTAAAACTATTGTAACCGTCTTTCCCGACGGCGGTGCAAAATATCTTTCCGCGGGATTGTTTTAAATACCTTTAAGACGGATTATAACCTCTTTTAATTTGCGCCTTTTAAAGCCGTCCACGAAGGGCGCAAGCGCATTGTAAAAATTGTCTAAGTCGGCGTTGGTCAGCGTTCCTTCGCGCTTGCCGCGCTCGGCTTCGGCAATTATCGTATGTAAAATTTGCCCCTCGTTCTTGCCCGCCATGGCCTTCGTCAAAACTTTGGCAAGCTCAACCGTGTTGTTGTAAGAGGCGGTTGAACCGTTCCCGCCGCTATTTTGGGGCGGGTTGTTTTCGGGTTGGTTTTCGGAATAGCTTTTAAAATCCTTCATACTATCTCCTGCATATAATGGTTATTATCAAAATATGCAGGGGACTTTTTTTATGCAACTTTTATTAATTCTTGCGCTACTTATGTACGGCGGAAAAAGAGGCTCTAAAAACATTATCGAAGAGGTAAAGCCCGTTTTGGAAACTTTCGGCGGGGAAGAAATAAAGGAAGCGTTGAAAAGCGCGGAAGAAATTTCGGGTATGCTAACCGCCGTGCAAGGGCTTACGGGCAGCGGCTTATTCGGCGGCGATGCGCAACCCGCGTCGCAAGGTTTCTCCGATAGTAACTTTAACGCGGGCATCACCGACGACTTTTTCCCGCTTGCCCCTATATCCGCAATAGCCGATAAAGACATAACATATTCCCTTTCAAAATACATAGCAACAGCAAATTAAAAAGTGCTATTGATTTTCGGCTTACCGTATGATACAATAAAACTATGAAAATAGGTATTTCAACGGCAAGCCTTTCACGGTTGGAAACCGAGGACGCACTTTCTTTATTGAAGGAAGTTGGCGCGGAAGCGGCGGAAGTTTATTTAAAAACTTTTTACGAGTACCGCCCCGAGTTTGCAAAAAAATTTGCAGGCCGTTCGGGGGTGGAAGTAAAATCAATTCACGTCAATCCGCTTAACTTCGAGTCTCAGCTCTTTTATCCTTCCCGCAGAGAGCGGGGGGACGGCTTCTATTGGCTTGACCAAGTGTTGCGTTCGGCTCAGCTTTTCGGCGCAAAAAATTATACTTTCCACGGCTTCGTGCGGAAGTACGGCGAGGACGATTTCGATTATATTGCCGAACGGCTGTGTGAAATTGCAAATTTCTGTGCGCGCTACGGTGTGAACCTATCACTTGAAAACGTATGGTGGGCAACTTATAACCGCCCGTCGGTTTTCAAAGAGTTAAAATCGCGCTGCCCTCAGCTTTCGGGCGTGTTCGATTTGAAGCAGGCAAGAAAATCGGGCTATCCATACCAAATGTTTATCAAGGATATGGAGGGCGCGATTGCCGCCGTTCATATTTCGGACTTTGACGGAAGCGGCAAAACCTGTTTGCCCGGCAAAGGCGCGTGCGATTTTAAAGAGGTTTTTTCACGGCTTAAAGACGCGGGCTTCGACGGCGACGTGTTTATCGAGTGCGGCAGCTTTAAAGAAATTGAAGAGCTTAAAAATTCGGTGCAATTTTTAAAAGAAATTGTGTACAATGTAAAGTAATAAATCATATTATAAGAGGAGCGGTTAGCTCTTCTTTTTTTGTTAAAAAATCATTTAAAATTTCCATAAAAATGGTTGACAATATTGCTTTACTTTGATAATATATAAAAGCTGTCGGTTTAGACAGCGATGTTTTTCTTTTGAAAAACTGCCGTAATTTCGGCAAAGCGAAGATTGAAAACTGCATAGAAGAGAAGAAATAAAAGTACAAAAAAGGCAATTAGATTAATTGGTTAATACGAATTAAAGTGCAATTTTGCGCCTTAAAAACTGTATGAAGAAATTAGTCGAGTTAAAAGTGTAGAATTTTTGTAAGACGAGTAAACGAAATAGCGAAATATGCTATTGAGGAAAGATCAAGCTACAAAGAGCATACGGAGGATGCCTTGGTACATGGCGCCGAAGAAGGACGTGACAAGCTGCGAAAAGCTGCGGGGAGGAGCAAATATCCTGTGATCCGCAGATATCCGAATGAGGGAACTCAGCCTACCGAGAGGTAGGTTATGCATACATGAATCCATAGTGTATGTAGGGGAACCCGGGGAACTGAAACATCTTAGTACCCGGAGGAAAAGAAAGTAAAAACGATTCCGCGAGTAGTGGCGAG
>JAIDQV010000106.1 GCA_029062045.1 Clostridia bacterium | reverse complement strand
CACTCTTAAAATTCTTGCAATTAAGTAAAATCAGGTAAAATTTATGGCAGAAAATACACAAAACGTTAAAAACCAGGAAAACGCTACCCCTTTGACCGAAGAGGAAGAGGCGCTTGCGCTTGCCGAACAGGCGCGTATCCGCCGTGAAAAACTTTCTAAACTTTGCGAAGAGGGCAAGAACCCTTTCGTTAAGGTAAAGTACGACACGACTTCCGAGTCCGAACAGATTAAAAGCGACTTCGACAGCCTTGAAGGAAAAGAGGTTTCAATCGCCGGCAGACTTATGTCCCGCCGTATTATGGGCAAGGCTTCATTTGCGCACATTCAGGACGATAAAGGGCTTTTGCAAATTTACGTAAAGCGCGATGACGTGGGCGAGGACGATTACGCTTCCTTCAAAAAGGATTACGACTTGGGTGATATAGTCGGCGTGAAGGGTTACGTCTTTAAGACGCAGACGGGCGAAGTTTCCGTTCACTGCTCGCATATAGAGATGCTTTCTAAGTGTCTTCTTCCCCTGCCCGAAAAGCAGCACGGACTTAAAGATACCGATATAAGATACAGAAGGCGCGAGCTTGATTTAATAGTAAACCCCGAAGTTAAAAGCACCTTTTTAAAGCGTTCAAAAATAATTTCCGCTATCCGCGATTATCTTGACGGCTGCGGATTTTTAGAGGTTGACACCCCCGTTTTAAATACCCTTGAAATAGGCGCGGCGGCAAGACCTTTTAAGACGAAGCACAACGCGCTTGACATCGATATGTACCTGCGAATCGAGACCGAATTATACCTTAAACGGCTCATAGTAGGGGGTCTAAACCGAGTTTACGAGGTTGGACGCATCTTCCGCAACGAGGGAATGGACGCCTTCCACAACCCCGAATTTACCACGGTAGAGTGCTATGCGGCGTACCTTGATTACTTTGATATGATGAACCTGGTAGAGGATATGTACGCAACCATCGCAAAGAAGGCTTGCGGCACTACGGACGTAACTTACCAGGGTACGGAAATACACCTCGGCGGCAAGTGGGCACGCATGACGATGAAAGAGGCGGTTAAAAAATACGCCGGCGCAGACTACGACGAATGGGCTACGGACGCGGACGCCCGCGCTTGCGCAAAGAAGTTGGGCGTAGTCGTTGAAGAGGGTGAAAGGGCGACGAAGGGACACGTGCTTATCGCGCTGTTCGATAACTTTGTCGAGGACAAACTTATCCAGCCCACATTCATTTACGACTACCCTGTGGAAAATTCGCCGCTCGCAAAGCGCAAAGAGGACGACCCCGCCTTTACTCAAAGGTTCGAGTACTTTATCTGTGCGCACGAGTTTGGCAATGCGTTTTCAGAACTGAACGACCCCATCGACCAGAAGCAGAGGTTTGTAAAGCAGGTTGAAGAAAAACGCGCACAAGAGCCTAACTGCAACGCGCAGATTGACGAAGACTTCGTAACAGCGCTTGAATACGGCTTGCCTCCCACAGGCGGTTTGGGCTTCGGCGTGGACAGGCTTGTTATGCTTTTGACCGACAGCGCAACGATTAGGGACGTGCTTTTATTCCCCACGATGAAACCCAAGAAATAAAAACGAAAAAATACATTGGAGGAGAACCACCATGTATAAATATCTTATATATTCACAACTGAAATCCTACGCCAAGGCGGACAAGTCCTTTCATATGCCCGGGCACAAGGCAAGGGGAGACTTCAAATCGAAATTCCCCATCGCGCCGTTCGACATAACCGAACTTTCCTATTCGGATAACCTTTTATGCCCTACGGGCATAATCGCAAAGGCGCAAAACGATTTGGCGGAAATTTTGGGCGCAAAGAAGAGCTTTATTTTGACGGACGGCTCGTCTTCGGGCGTGCTTGCTATGATGTTTGCGCTGTCAAAGTTCGGCACGAAAGTTATAGTGCCGCGCAACTGCCACGTAAGCGTTTGGAACGCGTGCAAACTTTTCAACCTTGAACCAGTAATTGTTCAGGGCTCGCATGACGACGGCATTTTGAAACCGCCTTCGCCTTCGCTTATCGAAAAACTTGTTTCCAACGACAGAACCATAAGCGGAATGATTGTAACTTCCCCCGACTACTTCGGCAACATAGCGCCTTTAAAGGAATACTCTAAAATCTTAAAGAAATACGGGCGTTATCTTCTTGTAGACGGCGCGCACGGTGCGCATCTTGCTTTCGAGGAGGCTAAAAAGGGACACGCGGGCTGTTTTGCAGACCTTTGGGTTGACGGCGCGCATAAAAGTTTGCCTTCGCTTACGCAGGGCGCAGTTGTTTCGGGAAACAACAATAAACTTCTTCCTCTTCTCGAAGAGGGGCTCAGCTATTTCAGAACCACTTCTCCCAGCTATCCTATAATGGCTTCGGTGGAATATGCCTTCAAATACATTGCAAACAACCCCAAACTTTTGGACAGCGCGAAGGCGGCGGTGGCATCGTTTAGGGAAAAGTGCCCGTTGAAGCTGTACCCTTCCGAGGACTGGACGAAGGTTGCCATAGACTTTGAGGAATTCGGAGTATCTTCCTACACTGCTGCGAGCATACTTGAAAAGCGGGGAATTTACTGCGAACTTGCCGACGGCAAGTACATTCTTTTCTATCTTTCGCCGATGACGGTTGCAACCGATTTAAGCAATCTTTTAACCGCGCTTACGACTATGGTCAACGACAAGCGTCTAAAGAAGAATTTCGTTGCCCGTCCGCCTATGCCCGTAACGGCTAGAACTTACAGCTTCCAATACGCGTTGAAGCAGAAAAGAGAGTTAATTCCCATCGTTCAGTCCGTAGGCAGAATGTGCGCGGAGAACGCCGGCGTTACCCCGCCCTGCATTCCTATTATCGCCGCGGGTGAAATGATTACCGAAGGCGCGGTGAGGTACCTTTTGTATCAGGGAAGCACTTTCGGACTTGTAGGCGATAAGATTTGGGTGGTAAAGAAATGAGAGGGAAGTTTATTACTTTCGAGGGGTGCGAAGGCTCAGGCAAAAGCACACAGCTGAAACTTCTTTCGGAATATTTAACTTCGTTAGGGGTAGACTTTATTTTAACGAGGGAACCCGGCGGAAGCGGAATTTCGGAAGACATACGCAAGATTATTTTAAACGGCAAGAATACCGCTATGTGCGACGAGTGCGAAGCCCTTTTATACGCGGCGGCAAGAATACAGCATTTGCGTGAAGTTATCGCGCCCGCGCTCGAAGCGGGTAAACTTGTCGTTTGCGACAGGTACGTCTATTCTTCGCTTGCTTATCAAGGCTATGCCAGGGGGCTTGGCGAGAAGTTTATTGAAGAGATAAATGCGGTCGCTTTAAGCGATTACCCCCCTGATATGACCGTTTTTCTGGATATTTCGCCCGCGGAAGCCTTCAAAAGAAAGCACGGGGCGGACAAAAACGACAGAATCGAGCAAATGGGGCTTGAATTCCACGAAAAAGTGTACGCTGGCTACAAGGCACTTTTAGCGAAACACCCCGATATATGTGCCGTTTACTGCGGTGGAACCATGTACGAAACGGCTGAAAACATCAAAAAACTATTAAGGGATAAACAGATTATAAAGTAGAGTGGAAAGTCTTTTAAAGGGTACAACCGCATATAAAATTTTATTCGGCGACAGAAGGTCGAACAAACTTTCGCACGCGTACATGCTGGACTTCCCCGACGTCAAGAATATGCGCGCGGCGCTGAAAATCTTCGCGTTGGAGTTTTTCGGTACGGACGCGGGCACGACACTTGGCGCAAGAATTTTGAACGGAAGCTACCCCGACTTTAAAATTTACCCGCAGGAAGGGGCAAAACTTGCCGCCGATTCGATAGGCGAAATTTTAGAGGACAGCGTTCTCCGCCCCGTTGAAGGCGGTAAAAAACTTTACGCAATAAGCGGGTTTGAAAACGCTTCCGCACTTTTACAAAACAAACTTTTAAAGACTTTGGAAGAGCCAATCGAGGGCGTTCATTTCCTTCTTGGCGCGTCCTCGCTTGCGCCTGTTTTGGACACGGTAAAATCCCGAGTAAAAATTCTTACCGTGGCGCCCTTTACCGAAGCGCAGATTTTTTCGGCTTTGGAACGCACGGGGCATAAAGATATTAACGCGGCGGCGGCGAAAAGCTCGGGCGGGATCTTGGGCGCTGCCGAAAACATGGTAAACGGCGGCTGGTTCCACGAAGTTTTATCCGCAGCGGAAGAGGTGTGCACCACCGTGCGCGTCGGCGATATAGGCGCGGTGGCGGCGAAATACGGGGAAACGAAGTACAAGACCGAGCTTTTAAGCGAAATGCAAAGGCTTTACTTTTCGGCACTTTCGGGCGAAGGCAAAATCGCAAAAGTGTTACAGCCCGCCGCTATAATTTTCGCACTTGAAAAGTTGAACGCATCTTTTGCCGATTTAAAGTTCAACGCGAACTTTCAAGGGCTTTTATACGACTTTTTACTTAAAGTCGCTAAGGAGAATACAAAATGGCAACGATTACGGCAGTAGTTTTCAAAGAGGGCGGCAAAACCTATTATTTTGCACCCAGAGAAAACGAAGAATATAAAGTCGGCGCAGGGGTTGTTGTGGAAACTTCCCGCGGGATAGAGTACGCAACGGTAGTTACGCCCCGCGCTGAGGTGGACGACGATAAACTTGTTTTGCCGTTAAAACCCATCGTTAGGGCGGCAACGGCAAAAGACGAGGAAACCCACAGAAAGAACACGGAGAGGCGCCAAGACGCCATGAAAACCGTGCGCGAGAAGATTGAAAAGCACAATCTTGAGATGAAGCTCATCGACTGTGAGTTCGCTTTTGACGGCTCTAAGGCGGTTTTCTACTATTCGGCGCCCCAGCGCGTGGATTTCAGAGAGCTTGTAAAAGAGCTTTCTTCCTGCTTCCATATGCGAATAGAGCTTCGCCAGGTGGGAATCCGCGACGAAATCAAGTTAATTGGCGGAATTTCACCGTGCGGGCGTGAGTGCTGCTGTTCAAGCTGTATGCCGGACGTGAAGAAAGTATCCATAAAAATGGCGAAAACGCAGGGGCTTTCGTTAAATCCCCAAAAAATTTCGGGGCTTTGCGGCAGACTGATGTGCTGTTTAAGCTATGAAAACGATTATTACGCCGAAACGGGCAGGCAGATGCCCAAAGTGGGTACGGAATTGAACACCCCCGACGGAAAAGGCATTGTAGTTAACGTAAATATGCTTAAAATGCTTGTCCGCGTGAGAATCGAGGACAAGGCGAGGGACAGCGTAAGCTATAAAGATTATACCCTTGAAGACTTAAATTACGGGCATACCGAGAAAAACTACGCCGAGGATAACGACGAAAGCGATAACAGGGTAAAAGAAGTTATTAATGAAAAGGTAAACGAAGACGCGCCTTCGCAAAACGGCGGCGAAAACAGGCAGAATAAGAACCATAAGCGCAAAAAGAAGAACAAAAACGGCAATAAGCCGAACGGTGCGCAGCCTGCGGGGCAGGGAAACGGGCAAAGCAACAAACAGGGCGAAAAGCCTCAGCAACCCCAACAGCAACAAAACAACGGACAGCCTTCCTCAAAGAAAAAGAAGAACAAAAAATTCAGAAATTTCCAAAATAAAAACGCGTAACGCGAAAAAAATTTTTAAACAACCACTTTACACTTGCAAAATATTGTGATATAATACGGACACTAACATAAAAATTGGAGGAAATTTATGGCACACTCTATTTCTGACGAGTGCGTAAGCTGCGGCGCTTGCGCAGGCACTTGCCCCGTTGAGGCTATTTCGGAGGGTCCCGATAAATACGTTGTTGACCCCGACGTTTGCATCGATTGCGGTGCTTGCGAGGACGTTTGCCCCACCGGTGCGATTAAAGCCGAGTAAGTCAAAGTATAAGGAGAAAGCGGGTGCTTTGTTGCCCGCTTTTTTTCATTAAACTGTAAAATTATGCAATTCCTCAAAGAAAACGAAGTTCTAGAAGAATTTTTCGAAGATAAAAAGATAATACAGAATACCGGGCTGTACCGCTTCACTTCGGACAGTATTTTACTTTCTAAGTTTGCACGCTTTAAATTCGGCGATAAAGTTGCGGATTTTTGTGCCGGAAGCGGCGTGGTGGGGTTTCATTTCCTTTGTTTAAATCAAAAGGTGGAAAGTCTTACGCTGTTCGAGATGCAGGAAGAGCTTGCCGATATGGCCCGCCGCACGGCGCAGCTGAACGGTTTTGACTGCGAAGTGGTATGTACGCGCTTGCAGGATATAGGAAGAGAGTACGACGATAAATTTTCGCTTATACTTT
>JAIDQV010000105.1 GCA_029062045.1 Clostridia bacterium | reverse complement strand
GGCATAGCCGGGCACGTCGTTTCTGTGCCCGTATTTCATATCGAAATCAACGAGGTTGACAAAGCAAAGACCCTTAAAGTCTTTTTCCTGCAACTCGCTCGTTACCTGCATTCCGTGGGTGTTTGAAACGGTGCGGTGGCTTTCCGAAACTCCGCTACCCGCAAAAATATCGTAAATTTTGCCGACGGAAATGGTGTCGTAGCCCGCGCGTTGTAATACGTTGAGCATTGTGTCTTTGGGAGGAAGCAAGGAAAAATCATGCCTGTTCGGCGTACGCGCAAAGGGATATTCGCCGTTGAACGGACGGGCTATAACTCTGCCTACGCCGTGCTTGCCGACGAGCATTTTACGCGCAATTTCGCAGTATTCGTAGAGCTTTTCGACGGGAACAACGTCCTCGTGCGCAGCAATTTGGAACACGCTGTCCGCCGAGGTATAGACAATGAGCGCGCCCGTTTCCATATGCTCGCGCCCGTAATCTTTTATGACTTCCGTGCCCGAATAGGGTTTGTTGCAAATAACCTTTCTGCCCGTCTTCTTCTCGAACTCTTTAATGACTTCTTCGGGGAAGCCGTTAGGATACGTAGGCAGGGGTTCTGGGGAAATGATACCCGCGATTTCCCAGTGACCTATCGTTGTATCCTTACCCATAGACTGCTCGCGCATTCTGGCATAGCTTGCAGTGGGTGCTGCTATTCCGCCACCTACTCCTTCGATATTGAAAAGACCGAGCTTTGTGAGTTCGGGGCAGTTAAAATTGGGGTGATTGCGTATCGCGCCCAAGGTGTTGCTGCCCTCGTCGTGCCATTTGTAGGCATCGGGAAGTTCGCCGACGCCGAAGCTATCTAAAACAATTAAAAAGAATCTTTTTGACATAAAATTTATCCGTATTTTAAGCTAATTCAAGCGCTATCTTCATCATGTTGGTAAACGAGTTCTGCCTCTCTTCCGCCGTGGTGTTTTCCTCGGGGTAGATGAAGCTGTCGCTTACAGTGCATATGCAAAGTGCTTTTTTACCTGCGCGGGCGGCGTTGCAATACAGGGCGGCGCTTTCCATTTCAACGCCTAAAACGCCCATTTTTGCCCATTGCATTCCGCTGTTCATATCGTCGTAGAACATATCCGACGAGAAGATATTGCCGACCTTGTATTTTACGCCTGCCTGTTCGCACAGTTCTGCCGCGCGGCGGACAAGTGAAAAGTCTGCGATGGGGCAAAACGTTCCGGGCAGGTTGTACTGCATTGCGTAGTTGCCGTTAGTGCATGCGCCCATTGCGATAATGATGTCGCGGACGTGCAAGTCCTTATCGAACGAACCGCAAGAGCCTATGCGGATAATGTTTTCTACTCCGTAGAAATTGTACAGCTCGTACGAATAAATGCCGATGGAAGGCTGGCCCATTCCCGAAGCCATAACGGAAACGCGCTTGCCTTTATATGTGCCCGTATAGCCGTTTACGCCGCGTACGTTGTTAACGAGAACGGGGTTTTCCAAAAAGTTTTCGGCAATGAATTTTGCCCTGAGAGGGTCGCCCGGCATAAGCACGGTTTTTGCAAAATCACCGTACTTTGCGGTTATGTGCGGGGTGGGAACGTTGGGGTGCTTTTCTTCTTTACTCATAATAACCCCTCTTCTTTTACGATTTTTACTATGCGCGACGTGCCAAGCCTGCTTGCGCCGAGGGACACGAAATCTTCCGCGTCTTTGATGGAAGAAATACCGCCCGCCGCTTTGATTTTGACGTCTTTGCCGACGTGCTTACTGAAAATTATTACGTCTTCACGCGTGGCGCCCGCCTTTGAAAAGCCCGTTGAAGTTTTGATAAAGTCTGCCTTTGCGTTTGTTACGATTTCGCACATCTTTATCTTCTCTTCTTCGGTAAGAAGGCAGGTTTCGATAATAACCTTTAAAATTTTGCCGTTGCAGGCCTTTTTAATTGCGACGATTTCGTCCCGGATTTTGTCGTAAAGTTTAGCCTTTAAATCGCCGATGTTGATTACCATATCGATTTCGTCGGCGCCGCATTTTACTGCGTCGGCAGTTTCAAACACCTTTACTTCCTTTGAATTGTAGCCGTTAGGAAAACCTATTACCGTGCAAATAGCAACTTTGCCCGCGGCGTATTTTTTTGCTTCGCCGACGTAGCAAGGCGGTATGCAAACCGACGCTGTATGATATTTGATTGCGTCGTCAATCAAAGCCTTGATATCCGCCCAAGTTGCCGTAACGGAAAGCTGGGTGTGGTCGCATTTGCTTAAAATGTCTTTAATGTCCATTGTTTGTCCCCTTCATATGTTTTTATTTTCTCAAAATGTATTATAACTCAAAACAATTTTGCAGTCAATAAGATTTTTAAAAATGTATTTACATACTTGTAAATACCAAAGCCGCCTTGACTGTGCGTCAAAGCGGCTTTATATGCGTGTTTACAGCTTTACTTTTTTAAGAATTTTGCCCAGGAAATCGGTCAAGGGGTTATCATTTACCTCTTCTATCTTTCCGCTGTCTGCGGCGACGGTTAAATCACGGTCGATGGGAAGTTTTGCGACGTTTGGAATACCGTATTCCATAGCGATGGCATCAACCTTGCTTTCACCGAAAACGGAAATTTTTCTGCCGCAGTCGGGGCATTTGATATAACTCATATTCTCGACGATGCCGAGAATGGGGATATTCATCATCTGCGCCATGTTTACGGCCTTCTGCACTATCATGCCAACCAAATCCTGCGGGGTGGTTACGACAACTATTCCGTCAATGGGGATGCTTTGGAAAACCGTTAAAGGCACGTCGCCCGTGCCGGGAGGCATATCGATGAACATTATGTCTACGCCCGTCCAGATAACGTCCGTCCAGAACTGCAAAACGGTGCCGGAGATTAACGAACCGCGCCAAACGACGGGTTCTGCCTCGTTTTCCAAAAGAACGTTCATTGACATTATCTGCACGCCGCCTTCGGTTACGACGGGTAAAATTCCGTTATCCGAACCCATAGCGCGCTTGTCTGCGCCGAACATACGGGGAATCGAAGGCCCCGTTATGTCTGCATCCATTATTGCGGTAACTTTGCCGCTATCTTGCGCGGCGGCGGCAAGAAGGGCGCAAGTCATAGACTTGCCTACACCGCCCTTGCCCGAAACGACGGCGATTACCTTTTTAATATCGCTCATTTCGTGAGGTTTTTTCTTTAAACTTTCTTTCTTGCGGGAAGCGCAACCGCTGTCGCCGCAGGAAGAACAGTCGTGTGTACAGTTAGATGCCATAATTTTCACCTAAAAACTTTTTCTATATTTTAAATTATCGACAAAAAATTGTCAAGCTAATACCGATTAAAGCCGTGAAAGCCGCAAATTTAGTTGCAAAAAAATTAAATATCTGTTAAAATGTTTGCACTGTGCTAAGTGGGGAGTTTGCGGTGCCCTGTACCTGCAATCCGCAATAGCAGGACCGAATGTCTTTCTCGACGCAATAAGTGGAAAGCTGCGCTTTGTAAGGGGTGTTGATACCAAGGTCTTATGCAACCGACAACTGCGAACCGTGTCAGGATAGGGATATAGCAGCACTAAACAGTCCCGTCGGTGTGCCATAAGGTAGCTTTGGAGGAGCTACCTGCAAAGTTTACGTTTCGGCTTATTACGGCAAAAAAGACTGCACAGCTT
>JAIDQV010000104.1 GCA_029062045.1 Clostridia bacterium | reverse complement strand
ATATCGCCGCGCCGCATTAATTTATATAAATTGTGGTTCAAACTTTTCAATCAACCCTCTATAATAGCCTTTTCGGAACCATTACTTATTATATATGTTTACTAGTATTTCTACACAGTTTTCTATCCCCAGCTTTCCGCTATCCAGCGCCAAGTGATAGTTTGACGCCACGCCCCACTCCGTTTCGGTATAGTCTTTATAATAAGCCGCGCGCCGCCTGTCTTTATCCTTTAACCGCTTTTCGGGCTTGTCGGGCTTTTCGCCGTATAAATTCACTATGCGCTCGGCACGGAATTTATCGTCCGCGTGAATGAATACTTTTAAAATATCCTCCCTTTCCCTTAAAATATAGTCGGCGCACCGCCCTACTATTACGCAGGGGCTTTCCGCTATCTTTAAAATAAGTTTGCGCTGCTCTATCCAGATTTTGTCCTGGTTTGACATCCCTTCAAAGCGGTTGGCGGATTTTATCGCCCGCCCAAGCCAGGTGCGGTGGTCGGCGTATTCGCCGTGCGCCTCTATATATTCTTTTGCAAAACCGCAGCTCTTTGCAACCTCTTCGATAAGTTCGTTGTCATAGCACGGTATTCCCAGTTTTTCTGCCGTAAGTTTGCCTATTGTTCTTCCGCCGCTGCCGAACTGGCGGGATATTGTTATAACCTTGTTCATACTTATATTTTACACCTTTTCGGGCGCGTGTCAATAGTGAAAATTACAATATCTGCCAAACTGTTTTGCGAATATTTGAGCTTTAAGCTACGCAATCTATTTGTACACGGAGGAAAGTTATGCAATTTGACCAAACCAAAACTTATCAAAACTTAGCAAGAAGTTTTGCGGGCGAATCGCAAGCGGGAATGAGATACCAGCTTATCGCGCAAGCCGCGACGGCACAGGGGTATTTTACGCTTGCCGACACCATAAAAGTTCTTGCAAAGAATGAAACGGAACACGCAAGAAGGTTCTTCGAAGAGCTGAACAAGCGCGGCGAATACCTTGAAAACATCGATTTAAATGCGGGTTATCCCTTTCACAGCGGCGATATTGCAGAAAGTTTAAAACTTGCTGCTGACGACGAAAGAAAAGAACATCAGGTGATTTACCCCGCTTTCCAAAAAGATGCGGAAGAAGAAGGTTTTAAGGATATTGCTAACCTGTTCAAACTTGTTGCACAAGTTGAAGTTAGGCATGAAATGGTTTTCCATTACTTGCATGAAGCCTTCAAAAAAGGCGTTTTGTACAGCAATGAAACCCCTATACTTTACGTATGCAGCGAGTGCGGCTATATGCACACCTCTACGAAGGCATGGAACGTGTGTCCGCTTTGCCAGTCAAGTCAAGGATACGTTGAGTTGCATATTCCGTTTGAAAAGGAGAAAATATGAGAAAGACTAACGAAACTAACAAGACTAGCGGCAAGAACTGCGGCAAGCAGAGCGATACCAAAAGCGTAAAGAACTGCGGCGGTAAGGGTTGTGGCAAAAACAGCACGAAGAACTGTAAATAAGTTTAAAGACTGTTACGACCCTAACGGAAGTTACACGGGTTCGCCTATTGACGGCGGAAAGCCCGTTCAGGACGTGGACGATCTTTAAAACTTAATAAAAGGCGGTACGGCGATTTATATTCGCCGTACCGCTCTTTTTATAGCTGTTTTTAATCAATTTCCCCCAATATATGCCTCAATTAACTGGGTTTTTATAAAATCGCGTCTATGAATTCTTCGGGGTTAAAAAGCTCTAAATCGTCTATCTTTTCACCCACGCCCGCAAACACAACGGGGATTTGAAGTTCACTGCAAAGTGATATAACAAACCCGCCTTTTGCCGAGCTGTCTAGCTTGGTTAAAACTATTCCGTCAAGGTCAACCGCCTCGTTAAAAATCTCGGCTTGTGATATTGCGTTGTTGCCCGTGGTCGCGTCCAAAATAAGCATTTTGTAGAAGTTTGCCGTAGGGCACTCGCGCGTTACCACGCGGGACATCTTTTTAAGCTCTTCCATTAAATGCGCCTTCACATGAAGCCTGCCCGCAGTGTCTATAATTACCACGTCCGTCCCCTTCGCCTTTGCCGACGTCAACGCGTCGAAAACGACTGCGGAAGGGTCGCTTCCTTCCTCGTGCTTAACTATTCTTACCTTTGCGCGCTCAGCCCAAACGGTAAGCTGGTCCGCCGCCGCCGCACGGAAGGTGTCCGCCGCCGCAACAGTAACGGTTTTGCCCTGGGATAAGAAGTAATTTGCAAGTTTGCCTACGGTGGTAGTTTTTCCAACACCGTTCACTCCCACAAGCATTATTACGGCGGGGTACTTAATTTCGGGCACTTCCGCCTCTGTCAGCTTTTCTTCCAGAACGTCCTTTAAAAGGTCGGTCACAAATTCTTTGTCTTTTATTTTGTCGTGCTTGGCTTCGGCGCGGATTTCGTCAACAATATCTTCCGCAGTGGTTACGGAAATATCCGCACCTATTAAAATTTCTTCAAGCCCGTCGTAAAAATCGTCACCTATCTTATTCCTTGAAAACAACCCCGAAAGAGCGTTTGAAAGCCCCTCCCTCGTCTTCTTAAGCGCGTTTTTGAATTTTGAAAATATACTCATTTTTTAACCTATAAAAACTACATAATAGTGTCGCCGCCGAGCTTCTCGGCAACCTCGGACAACTTAACGGAAACGACTTTGGATACGCCCTTTTCTTCCATGGTTACACCGAATAAAATATCCGCGCTTTCCATGGTGGGCTTACGGTGGGTTATGACGATGAACTGCGTATCAGATGCGAACTTCTTCAAATACTTAGCGTATCTTGCAACGTTAGCTTCGTCCAACGCCGCTTCGATTTCGTCGAGAACGCAGAAGGGCATGGGGCGCATTCCTATAATTGCAAACAGAATTGCGATTGCGGTAAGTGCACGTTCACCGCCCGAAAGAAGGGAAATTTTAGAAAGTTTTTTACCGGGAGGACAAGCAACGATTTCAACGCCCGCATTAAGAGGGTCGTCGCAGTCGGTGTAGTCAAGTTGAAGCTCGGCTTTGCCGCCTCCGAACAGCTCTTTAAATGTGCGTTTGAAGTTTTCGTTGATGATATTGAAGCCTTCGTCGAATATCTTCAACATCTCGGCACGGATATCGTCAAGCGCGGTGTTAAGGTCGTTGATGGCCTTTTCCAAATCGTCCTTGTCCGTAACCATCTTTTCGTAGTGGGCGGAAAGTTCGTCGTATTCTTCAACCGCGTTGTGGTTGATAGCTCCAAGCATTGTAAGTTGGCGCTTGCAGTTGGAAATTTGCGAGTTCGCCGTAGATACGTCGTAATCTTCTTCCTTGTACTTTAAGCAACCCTCGTAATCTTCGCCGTACTCTTCTTCGATACGCTGTCTCAAATATTCCAAGTCGCTGTCGATTTTGGTCAGCGCCATATCGAGGTTGTGCGACTTTTCAATGAGTTTTTCACGCTCTTCGATGCTTTCAAGCCTGTCGATGTCGCCCTTCTTAATGCGCTCGTTAAGCTCGTTTTTGGACTGCGTAACTTCGTTAATCTGTCTGCGCAAGTCGTTTACAACGCGCTGTTCTTCCTCGGTCAGCGCCGTCTTTTCGGCCTGTGCGTTCAACGCCTCTATTTCCTTCTTTATTTCGGGAATGTCCGCGTTTGTCTTTTCAATCTTTTGGTGAAGAGCTTGCTTTTCGTTTTCAAGGCGGGCGATAGTTTCCGAAGAAGACTGAATCGCGCTCTCCAAAGAAGCGATTTCAACGCGCAGGCTGTTCAGCTTTTCCAGCTTCTCTATACGGTCCTTGCGCATTTTGTTGAACTCTTCGCTCATATCGTTCATCTTGTCGGACGCTTCGCTCGTCTGCTGTGAAAGGTCGCTTTCGCCCTGAGTTACGTCGGTGTACTCGTTATCAAGCCCCAAAAGTCTGTGCTTCAACTCTTCAACCGACTGGCTGTAAGCCGCGTATTCGCTCTCTGCGGAAGTTACCGACTGCATTAAAAGATTTTGCTTTTCGGTAACGGTTGCAAGCTCTAACCTTGCGTCCTGCAATTTGTTTCTTAAAAGGGTAAGCTCGTCCGAGGCGGTGTTTCTGGAATTTTCGTATTCCGTCCTCTTGCCCTCGGCGCGAAGGAGGAAATCTTTCTTGGCTTCAACGCCTTCTTCAAGCTCTTTAATGCGCCTTTCGTTTGCAAGAAGGTTGCCCGCAACTTCTCTTTTAGAACCGCCCGTCATCGAGCCGGATACCGCAATCTGGTCGCCGTCAAGGGTTACTATTTTGAAAGCTCTGGGGTAGCGCCTTGCAATTTGAGTAGCGTTCTGAATGTTGTCTACGATTAAAGTATTGCCCAAAAGGTTATGTATTACGCTTTCAAACTGCTTGTCGAATTTAACAAGGTTTATAGCAAAACCTATCGCGCCTTTATCGTGTGAAGCCGCTTTTATCTGTTCGTTCTCGAACCTGGGGCGCATAGCGTCTATGGGTAGGAAGGTAACTTGACCCGAACGGGTGCGCTTTAAGTATTCGATAAGCTCTCTCGCGTCGTCGCGCGTGCCCGTTACAACGTTTTGCATCGCACCGCCGAAAGCCGTTTCGATTGCAACTTCATACTCTTGGTCGCAATCCACTATATCGGCAATAAGCCCTTTAATTTTGCTTGAAAGCGAAGGGTCGCTCTTTGCGTCGTTCATCAGTTTTTTGACGGAATAGATATACCCGTCAAACCTGTCGCGTAGGGCGCGTACGGTGGTCAAGCTGTCGTTCAAACTTCTTATCTGCGCTTCGGTATCGTAAATCTGTTTAATTAAAAGTTGAATTTTTTCTTCGCTTGCTTCGAGTTTTGCCTCCGCCTCGGACAAAAGCGCGTCCTCGTTGCCCAGGAACTGCGCTATGGTATTTCCGCGCTCTATGCTCTTGTCGTACTCACCGCGCAACCTGTCGCGGCGGTCGTGAACCTTGTTCATACGCGCTTCTATCGCGCGCAAACGCTCGTTGATTAAGTCTTTCTGGGCTTCAAGCGAACCCATGTTTTTACGCAGGTCGGACAAATCCTTGAAGGTATCCAAAACCTTTTTGCGGTGCTGACCCGTCATGTATTCGTAGTCGGAAATCTTCTTGGACAGCTCGTCAGATTGCTTTTGAAGTTCGTCGGACTGCTCTTTCATAGAAGAAATTCTCGCTACGTTCTTGCCGCTTAAATCTTCCGCCCTTCTTTCTTCGCGCTCGATGTCCTCTATTCTCTTCATCGAATAGGTTATGTCGTCCTGCGCGGCGGCAAGTTTTGCTTTAACGGATTTTGCACGCTCGGTATAAAGTTTTGCTTCACCGCTCTTGTGCTCTATGCCTACCTCGTAACGGCGGATTCTGTCGTTCAATTCCTGTAAAGTTACGTCGGCCTCGTCAAGGCTCTTTCTGCACTCGTGATACTCTGCAAGCAATTCTTCCATATGCTTGCCCAAGTACTCGACCCTTTCGTCGATATTCTTCTTTTTGTCGTTAATCTTTTGTTTTTCGCCCTCGGCACCGTCGTGGCGGAATATGTACAAGTTTGTTTCGTGCTTTCTTAGTTCGGAATAAATTTCGCGGTATTTGATAGCGTTTTCCGCCGCCTTCTTCAAGGGGTTCAACTGCCTTTCGACTTCCTGCATACGCTGTGCGTGTACGAAAAGGTTGTCCTTTGCCGCGTTCAGTTTTCTTTCGGCGTCGGCTTTTCTGTCCTTGAAAACTACGATGCCCGTCGCTTCCTCGAATATGGAACGCCTGTCCTCAGGCTTAGCGTTCATAATCTGCTCGATACGGCCCTGTCCGATAATGGAATAACCTTCTTTCGCCGCGCCTGCGCCGTGTAAAAGTCCTGTAAGGACTTTCATCCTCGAAGGCTGTTTGTTTAAAAGGTATTCGCTTTCGCCGTCCCGGTAAAGGCGCCTGGTCATTTCGACTTCGTCGCAATCTATATCGAAAATACGCTTAGTGTTATCAAACGTAAGCGTAACTTCGCACATCGACATTTTGCGCCTTGCTTCCGTTCCGCTGAAAATGACGTCAAGCATTTGCGAGCCGCGCATCATCTTAGCTGACTGTTCGCCTAGAACCCAGCGGATAGCGTCGGCAACGTTTGACTTGCCGCACCCGTTGGGTCCGACTATACAGGTTACGCCTTCGCCTAAATTTACCGTGGTTTTATCCGCGAAAGATTTAAACCCAACTAACTGAATTTGCTTAAAAGTAATCATAATAAAGTGGTCCTTTATTTGTTTTCTGATTTAATGAAAGTCAAAGCCTTTTTTGCGGCTTGTTGCTCGGCGTCCCTAAGCCTTTCTGCCGAGCCCTCAAAAACCTGCCCGAACAGCTTTAACTTGGCTATATGTCGGGGGCTTTGTTCGTTTCCGACCTTTTCCGCCTCGTAATCGGGGCAACTTTCGCCCCGCTTTTGCAACAGCTCCTGAAGTATGCCTTTATAGTTTTTTACGACGCCGACGTTAAAGTCCAAAGTTTCGTTTACAAACTTCTTCGCCTCTTCAATTCCGCCGTCAAGATAGATTGCCGCAACAACCGCCTCGTAAGCGGAAGGTATCGCCTTTTTGTTCCTCGTATCGCCAGTGCCGCGTATAAGCGCTTCGTCGAGCCCAAGTTTTTTAGATACGGGGGTCAACGCCTCGTCGGAAACTAATGCTTTGCGCCGTTCGGTCAACTGCCCTTCGCTCGTCTTTTCGTCGAAAATCTTCTCGGAAACGATAAATTCCAAAATCGCGTCCCCGAAAAATTCAAGCGTTTGGTTGTTCTCGCTGTTCGTTACCGAGGCAAGCGTCAAAGCTCGCTGCAATAAATTTTTATCTTTAAAAGTGTAATTTAAGTTCTTTTCTATTTGGGAAAAGTCCACTTAAGTTCCCTCCGGGATAAGCGCGTTAAAGTCAACGCCTTCAAGCTGCTTTTCCACTTTTTGCACAAGCCCGCCCCTGTAAATGGAAGCCGCGTTTGCAATAGAAGCGGCCACGGTCGAAGGCTTTGAAGAGCCGTGCGTTTTAACCACAACCTTTTTAAGTCCCAAAAGCAGTGCCCCGCCGTATTTATCAAAATCGAGTTTTGCCCGCATACGCTTAATCGCCTTGCGTATAAACAGGTACCCGATTTTTGAGGAAAGCCCTGCCGAAAGTTCATTTTTCAAAGTGTTCAAAACGAGCTTGCCGCACCCTTCTATAGATTTCAGCGCGATATTGCCCGAAAAACCGTCCGCAACGACAACGTCGCACTCTGAAAGCATAATGTCCCTGCCCTCTACGTTGCCGACGAAGTTTATGCCGTCCATCTTGGAAAGATAGGAGTAAGTTTCCTGGTGCAAAGGGTCGCCCTTGTGTTCTTCCGTTCCGTTGGTTAAAAGCCCGACTTTGGGCTCTTTTATACCGAAGCCCGCCTCTGCGTAAGCCGAAGCCAAAATTGCAAACTGGCACAGCATAACGGGCTTGCACTCGGCGTTAGCACCGCAGTCGCAAAGAAGGGTCACGCCGCCGCGGTTATTCGGGATAGCGGGGCAAAGCGCGGGGCGCTTAATTCCGTGTATTCTTCCCAAAATAAGCTGTCCGCCGACTATCGTAGCACCCGTCGAACCCGCCGTAACCAAAGCGCAAATATCTTCTTCTTTTTTAAGCATCCAATACGCCGCCATCAAAGAGGACTGTTTGCGTTTAACGGCCTCGGTGGGAATATCGTTCATACCTATAACGTCGGGGCAGTCCACTATTTCAAGGCGGGTTTTATCGTACTTGTACTTTGCAAGTTCGCTCTCTATTTCAGCCTTTCTACCCGTAAGAATCAGGTACAGCTCTTTATCGTTTTCAAGCGCCAAAACCGCGCCCTGGCAGGTTGCCGCGGGGGCGTTGTCACCGCCCATAGCGTCCAGTAAAATTTTTATCATCGCTGTCTCCGCAAAGATTTAATCAAAAACTCACCATATATTGTACCACAACAAATTAAAAAACACAATTAAATTGACCAAATTAATTAACGAAGTTAATTGTGCCGTTTTTTTCGTCTTCTTCACCCTCTTCCGCCGCGGCGTTGGGATAAATCACCCGCGTTATGGGGCTGTATTTATCCTTGCGTAAAAGTACCGATTTCGTGTAGCCGTCACGCGTCACCGTAAGGTAACCTTCGCTTGTCAATCCGTCCTTCCCCGCCTTGGCTTTTTCGGGGCTGTCGCAGTTTTCCTCGGGCGCGGGAATTGCGCCCGTGACCTCGGACGAAAGGGAATAAACCGTTCCGTCGTCATAGCCGTAAATACTGAAAGTTACGCTGCCGCCCGCCGTCTTTGCGCGGACGTAAACGGGCGTAGCGTACGGGTTTGAAATTTTCAAATCGAAATAAGTTCCGCTTACCATTGCGTCGCGTGAAGGCGGAACGTAAGAAACCGCAAGAGAATGAGGATGATACTCTTCTATTTTCAGTCCCGACAAAAGCGCGGCGTTGTAAAGGGTGGTGCTAACCTGGCAAACGCCCCCGCCAACGCCTTCCACAAACTCGCCCTTTTCGATTATTTTTGCTGGCAAAAAGCCCCTTTCTTTCACTCTTGCCCCCACAATATCATTGAACGAAAGGGTTTTACCGCTTTCCAGAACAGTGCCGTTCAGCTTACCTGCGGCAAGGCGGATATTGCTTGTTCTGTTCATATTCGACCCGTCGAAATAAGTTGTAAAAGTGCTTAAAAGTCGGGTTGATTTTTTAACTTCCGACATGGTTTTTTGCCGTTTTACCCTGTTAAAACGCACCGTTACGGGCTCGAAACCGCCTTTTAGCGAATTTTTTATATCTTCTACCAGCTTCTTCTCGTCCGCGCACTTGCCGTCGCTTCCTTCAAAGTAAGTAAACGGGGTTGAAAAAGAAGAAAATTTTGCGTACGGTTCGACAACAGAAATGCTTTCGTTGCGGCATATATGGGGGGCAATCGAGTTTAAACCGCATAAATAGTAGCTCACTTCGGCAGTAAGTTTATCATCTTTTTTTGCGTTTTTAAGTAGCGAATAAACGTTGTCTTTATAATAAATTTCGGGATAAGTAAAGGTATAAACTTTGCTTCCCGCCCGAACTTCCAAAGTCTTTTCTTTCAGCTCGTTTTCTATTTCTTTTCTAACAAGCAAGGCGGCTTCGCTTCTTGCCATTCCGCCCACGGCTATCCCGTTCACCTCTACCCCCTTCGCAACAGTCAGAGTGAACCCGCAAAGACAAAAAATTATGCCCGCCAAAACGGCGAGCATACAAATGGTAAAATTCAATTTTAAAATTCTTTTAGTAAACATTAAGCCTCTTTAAAAGGAACGCGCTAGGCTCGAAGCGGGGCTGACCTATAACCCGCCTGCCGCCAAAACCCAGCGTGTGCGTATCCGAACCGCCCGTCTTTAAAAGATTAAGCGATTCGGCTAAATTTTCATAGTATGCCGTCTGCTCATTAGTATGCGTAGAGTAATAAACTTCTATACCGCCAAGTCCGCATAGGGCAAGGCTTTCAATTTTACTTTTTAAAGTCTCTGCGTCCGCTTCTATTCTTCCGGGGTGCGCAAGCACGGCAAGTCCGCCAGCCTCGCAAATTGCCCTGACCGCCTCTTCGGACGTAGGGCGTTGAATGCACGAAAACGCAGGCTTTCCGCGAAAAAGGAAATTTTTGAAAAACGCCTCAAAACTTTCAACGAAGCCTTTTTTTATCATAGCACGGGCAACGTGCGCACCGTGAACGGGTACGGTTGAACTGTACCTTTCGGCAAGCACGTCTTCCATTGAAATACCGAAGCCCAAGTTATTCAGCTTTAAAACTATATCCTTTGCGCGTTCAAGCGAGCCGTCGTAAAGTTTTTTCTGAAAGGGCGCAAACTTTTCCAAATCAATCCCGTACCCCAAAGTATGGAATTTAATACCGTTGTCGTAAGCCGAAACTTCAATGCCCGTCACCGTCTTTATTCCCTTGCTTTTTGCAAGATAGGCAACCTCGGCGTAGGCGCTTACATTATCATGGTCGGTTACGGCGAAAAGCCCCAACCCCGCGCTTTCGGCACAGTCCACTACCGTTTGGGGCGTCAACGTTCCGTCCGAATAAACGGTATGCATATGCAAATCAGCCGTCATCTCTTCACCCTGCCGTCCTCAATCCGTATTTTGTTCGCCTCTTTACCGTACAGCACGCGCTCGGCGTGGGTGCAGGTCAAAATGGTCTGCAAGCCCGCAGTTCTTTCAACTAACTTCTTACGGCGGGGCAGGTCAAGTTCGCTCATAACGTCGTCGAGGATTAAAACGGGGTACTCGCCCGAAAGCTCTTTGAAAATTTCCACCTCGGCAAGTTTAATGGAAAGTGCCGCCGTCCTCGTCTGCCCTTGCGAAGCGTAGTTCTTCGCGTCTATGCCGTTTATATCTATATCGATATCGTCGCGGTGGGGCCCCGACGCGGTGTAACCCAAACGGATGTCGCGGTCATAGTTGTTCGACAGCTCGTCAAAAAGCCGTTTTTCAAGCTCTACTTCACTGCCCTTGTACTTCTTTTCGGGGGAAATTTTAAGCTCTTCCGCCCCGTCCGTCAAGAATGAATGTGCTTCTGCCGCAAGGGGTGCAAGCATCTCGATATAGTCGGCACGCTTGCGCGCAACCACAGCCGCATACTTGCACAACTGTTCATCCCACACGGGCAAGCTGTCGTAAACGGTATCCAAATCACGGTTTTTTAAAAGATTGTTGCGCTGTTCCAAAATTTTATTGTACCTTGAAAGCGCCGTATAATACGGGCGGGACAGCTGGGATATAGACACGTTTAAAAACCGCCTTCTCTCGTCGGGTCCGTCCTGTATAAGCCTAAGTTCGTGCGGGGAAAAGAACACCGAAAAAAGGTTGCCCAAAATATCCGCACTGCGCGTTATCTTGTTGCCGTTCAAATAAAACTCTCTTCCGTTCTCGGTAATGGTGGCGTTAATTTCTATTTTGCCGTATCTTCCTTCGGCAGTTGCCGAAAGCTCGGCTTTCTCTGTGCCTTGGCGGATAAGCTGTTTATCCCGCTTAGCCCTGGGGGATACGCCCGTGCAAAGGTAAAAAACCGCCTCCGCACAGTTGGTTTTGCCCTGCGCATTCCTGCCGAAAAGTACGTTGAGCCCTTCCGTAAACTCAACGCGCTCCTCGGCGTAATTTCTGAAATTTTTCAAATTCAAATTTTTTATGCGCATTTTCTGTCAAAACACTTTGATTTTAGCTTAAATTTGTTGTATAATAAGTTACAGACTTTAACTTATCGGGCAACACGTATTATTATAGCAAAAATTTTCGGAAATTTCAAAGGATTAAACCTCGATTATGGCAGAAAAAGCAAACTTTGACTTTATTTATAACCCCATAAAAGAAAAGATGCACGAGATTATCTCTTACATCAACTACACAACCTACATTGAAAAGTTGGTTCCCGTCGATATCGACGGCAGATTTATCGTGCTTGAAACCCCTACCGAAAGTTTTGCAAAGTACATTTCGGGCACTCTTGCCGAAAAAATGCGTGAAGCCATTATCAAAGCCGACGTAGGTATTTCCGACTTCCGCCTCAAAGTTGAAGGAAGCGAAGGTTTTGCGTACAACGCGCCCACCGAGGAAAATTACTCTGTACCTACCAACTTAAACAAGAAGTTTTCATTTGACAGCTTCGTCGTAGGTAAGAATAACGAATTCGTCTACGCCGCCGCGCGTTCGGTTGCGGACGACCCTGCGGGCACCTACAACCCTCTGTTTATTTACGGCGGAACGGGTTTGGGCAAAACCCACTTAATTCAGGCTATCGCAAACAAAATTATCGAAGAAAAGCCCGAGCTTAAAGTAGTTTACGTAACCAGCGAACAGTTTGTAAACGAAATAATCGATACAATGTTTACAGGCAGGGGCCCCGACGCACGCGAAAAAAGCAATAAACTCAGGCAGTATTACCGCAACGCGGACGTTCTTATTATCGACGATATTCAGATAATCGAAAACAAAAAAGCCGTACAGGAAGAATTCTTCCACACCTTTAACGAGCTTGTTTCAAAGGGCAAACAGATAGTAATAACTTCCGACCAGCCCCCTCAAAAACTCGACGCTTTGGAAGAAAGGCTCAGAACAAGGTTTGCGGGCGGACTTCTGTTCGATATACTTCCCCCCAACTTTGAAACGAAAATCGCCATTTTAAAGCGTAAAGCGCTTGAAAAGAAGTGCATCGTGCCAGAGGACGTTTTAACCTTCCTTGCGCAGGATTCGGGCGACGACGTAAGAACGCTTGAAGGCCGACTTACCAAAGTCATATTCGCCTCTAAACTTCACGAAGAACCCATTAGCATTGCGCTTGCAAGAAGCGCGCTTTCCGAAGCAATATCCGAAAGCGGAAAAGAAGAAATAACCCCCGCAAGCATAATTTCGGGCGTAACGGGATATTATCACATAACTAAGCAAGACCTTTTGGGCAAAAGCTGTCTCTTATAACCAGCGGACG
>JAIDQV010000103.1 GCA_029062045.1 Clostridia bacterium | reverse complement strand
TAGCAATAAGCGGAGGCGCATTTTTGTGCCGCCGCTTTTTCAAAAAATAGCGTTATTTCAAGCATATGTGGGGGTCTATTGCGTTTTTGTGCTGTTTTTCTTCGCTTTTAAAGAGTTAAATTTGGCGTTCGTTATCTTAATAAGTTTAGACAGGGGCTTGTACAAAAGAAGCACTGCCGCGGTAATAAGTACGGTTTTAACAAAGTTGAAAAGTACCGCCCAGTACCAAACGCTTAAATAAAAATTCATTCCCGTTGTCCAATCGGGCGCGCCCGCGTAAGCAATTAAAAAGAAGGGGAAAGTCAAAAGATAGTTCGTAGGAATGGACCAAACAACTTGACATACGCAACCTATCACAAGTGAAACAATTACAGTCTTTATCCCTTTGCGTTTTTTGTAAACGATTGATGGAATAAGAATATACGGAAGCATAATCATAATATTTGCAAGCTCGCCTACGCCTACCGTCTGAGAGAACGTCAGCGCGTGTAAAATCTCTTTTAAAACGCCCACGACAACCCCGGCAACGGGCCCCAACGCAAAGCCCGCAATCATTACGAAAGAGTTTGAAAAATCCACTTTCAAAAAGGGTACGGCGGGGATAATCGGGAATTCTAAAAACGGCATATACAAAACGTAAGCCAGCGCGGTAAAAACGGCAAGGTACGCCATTCTGGTTGCCGTAAAATAGTTTCTGAACGCCTCGCCTATTTTATTCTTCGGCTTCGTTACTTCCTTCATTTCCGTTTCGGGAATTTCGGTGATTTCTTTCACAGTTTCTTCTTGTTCCATACAAAAACCTCTCAAAAAATTGTTTTTAAGCCGTTCTTTGCATAAAAATACGCCCCGATATTTTCGGGGCGCAATAAAACGTAAACCGCTTTATAAGTTCTTTTAACATCCGGACTGTAACCGTAGGTACGGGAATTTCACCCGTTCGGGGTCTTACGACCTTCGTGGACTTTTACCACCAGTGGGGAATTGCACCCCGCCCCAAAGAACAACTTCAAATTGTAATTTCATTATATCTATGCGTATTAAGCGTGTCAAGCGTAAATATGCAAAAATTAACTGAAAATTTTTCCCCGCAAATCCTTTTACAAAATTTTTTTATATGCTATTATATAATAGTAAAAAAGTTATGTCGGTTTTCATTTCAAAAAGCCCCGAAGAAACGCTTAATTTCGGGGAAAATTACGCAAAAAACTTAAAACCGGGCGCAGTCGTCGTTTTAAACGGTGAGATGGGCGCCGGCAAAACCGTCTTTTGTAAAGGCGTTGCAAAAGGGCTTGGGATAGAAGAAGAAATCCTCAGCCCCACTTACGCGTATATGAACGACTATTCGGGCAAGCTCTATCACTTCGACTGCTACCGTTTAAGTAGCGGCGCTCAGGCGGAAGGGCTTGGACTGACCGACTATTTCTACGCGGGCGGTATCTCGGTCATTGAGTGGGCGGAAAACATTAAAGAAGTCCTGCCCGAAGGTTGCCAAACTGTAACCATTGAAAAATTAGAGGAGGGTAAAAGAAAGATAATTTATGACTGATTTTCTTGCAATCGATACCTCTTCACGCCATCTTACCGTCTATGCGCAAAAGGGCGAAAGGTCGGTTTTAAGGCACTTGCCCGACTGCGCCATGCAACATTCCGTAGTTTTAATGGACGAAATCGACAAAGCCTTGAAAGAAATCAACCTCACCCCGAAGGAATGCGACTTCTTCGCGGCAGTCGTAGGTCCCGGCTCGTTCACGGGCATAAGGATAGGCATCGCCACGGCAAAGGGCTTTGCGCTTGCTGCAAACAAACCATTAAAGTCCCTCACCGCGTTCGAGCTTATTGCATATAATGTCAACAGTAAAAAGTCGTTTGTCGTCATCGACGCGGCTCACGCGCACTATTATGTTTGCGGGTACGAGGACGGAAAGGTTATTTTCAACCCTTCATATCTTTCTCAAGAAGAAGTCGCGGCTTTGCCTGCGCCCTTGTTCGGCTTTGAAGACTTGCCCTTTGAAAACTACACCAAACTTGAAATTAAAAACTGCTTGATGAACGCATCTTTAAAGTGTGAAAACTTATCTGACGATATGCACGCGCTTTACGTTCGCAAAAGTCAGGCGGAGGAGGCGCTTTGTGAAAATAAGAAAGTGGGAATATAAAGACATATTGCGTATTTCCCAAATCGAAACGGAGTGCTTTCCCCAAGAACCGTGGAGTTTTCAAATGCTTGCTTCCAGCTTCGATACCGAAAGTTTTCACGGGGTGCTTGCAGAGGACGGTGGAGAAATTATAGGCTACGGCGGTATAACCGTTGCGGCGGATACTGCCGATATTGCCAACGTTGCCGTAACCGAGCCCTACCGCCACAGCGGCGTGGGCACCGCCATTATTGACGAGCTTTTGAAAACGGCAACCTCTCTCGGCGCAAAAAAAGTTTTTTTGGAAGTGCGCGTATCTAATTCAATCGCCATGGAGCTGTATCTTAAAAGCGGCTTTAAGGGCGCGTACGCAAGAACGCGTTACTATTCCGACGGAGAGGACTGCTTAGTCATGGTAAAGGAGCTTTAATATTTTTATAGACGGTAAATTCGTATCCTTTGTAAGTTGCGGCGTCGGTGAAGACGTTTTGCTTTTGCACGGCTACGGCTCTAAAAAGGAAAGTTTTTACTATCAGATAAATTTCTTAAAAAATTACTTCCGCGTAGCTGCGGTAGACTTCCCGTGTTTCGGCGCAAGCGAGCAAACGGAAGAGGCGTGGGGCGTAAAAGAGTACGCCGACTGGCTGTTAAAATTTATGGACGTATCGGGCTTAAACCGCCCGCACGTTGTGGCTCATTCCTTCGGCGCAAGGGTTGCGTTAAAACTTTTTTCGGTCGAAAGCGAGCGGTTAAACAAACTTGTTTTAACGGGCGGCGCGGGGCTTGTAAAACCCCGTACACCCCAATATATGCGCCAAATAACGCGTTATAGGCGGGTTAAAAGGCTTTTTCCCAAGTATGCGGAAAAGCACTTCGGCAGCGAAGAGTATAAATCCCTTTCGCCTTTAATGAAGCAAAGTTTTAAAAAAATCGTCAACGAAGATTTAAAGGATTGCGCCGCTAAAATCATAGCCCCCACGTTATTAATATACGGCAATGAAGACAGTGTTACGCCGCCTGCGGAAGAAGGCGAAACCTTCCATTCGCTTATTGCCGGCAGTACACTTGATATTATGGATGGCGGGCACTTCTGTTTTTCAGAACACCCCAAAGAATTCAACTTTAAACTATTCACATTTTTAACGGAGAGTTAATGTTTTTCATTTCGGTTCCAAAGACAATTGAATGCGTGCTGAGCGCCGTCGTGTTTGCTCTTCTTTTCAGCGGTTGCTTTTATAGGCTTTTAGGTATATTGCAGTCGTCGGGGTACAGCGGCACGCGCCTTGTAAAGTGGTCGCAAAAAAAGGGCAACCTCGTTTTCGGCAGGCACATTCTTTTAACGCTTTTGTGTGCGCTTTCGTGCGCCGTAATTTCACTCAGCTTCTCTTTTGCGGGTGAGTGGTCGGCTGTAATCGGTTTAGCGTCGTACGTTATCTTCTTTTCCGTCTTTATCTGGGCGGATAACAGGGTGGCGCTCAGAACGCCTTTAACCTTCACACCCCGCTTAAAGCGGCTTTTTGTCGTGTTGGTGGTGCTAAATGCGGTAATTTCCTACCTTTCGATATGTCTTTTGAACTTCGGTGACAGCGTTTGGGGCAACCACGTTTTCACAACGCTCAGGTATTGCGCCCTTTCGGTCTTCCCGCTTTTAATGTTCCCTGTAATCCTTCTTGCAAATCTTATCTCGAAAATTTACGAAGTTCCCCACAACAAATCCTTCGTAAAAAAGGCAAAATCAAAACTTGCCGCATCTAATATTAAAGTAATAGGCATAACGGGCAGCTACGGCAAAACAAGCTGTAAAAAAATCCTTTCGGACATTCTTTCAAAAAAATACCGCGTTCTGTCTACGCCCCGCTCGCACAATACCCCTATGGGCCTTGCCCTTTCAATTAATAACAACGACTTGAATAATTTCGATATTTTCATTGCAGAAATGGGTGCGCGCCACGTCGGCGACATTGCAGAGCTTTGCGAATTCTGTCCGCCCCACATTGCGGTAATTACAGGGATTTGCCCGCAGCACCTTGAAAGTTTCGGCAGTATCGAAAACGTAATTAAAGCCAAAGGCGAAATTTTGGCAAACGGTGCGCAGGCTTTCATTTCACCCGACTGTTCGGCGTTATTTGAGGCATATTCGGGGGGCAATCACTGTGAAAACTGCGTTTCCGATATAGTTTGCAACGCGGAAGGCAGTACTTTCAATATTAATTTAGGCGGCAAAGAATACAAAGCGCACACCCGTCTTTTGGGTAAGCACTCGGTCCAGAACGTAGCAATTTCCGCGCAGGTTGCATATAATTTAGGTATGACCGCAGAAGAGATTGTTGCGGCTATCGAAGAAGTAGACTTTATAGAGCACAGGCTTCAACTTATAAAGTCTGGCGGCGTAAACATTCTTGACGACGGCTACAATTCCAATGTCAAGGGCGCGTCGGCAGCTTTGGAAGTTTTAAGAAGTTTCGAGGGCAGAAAAATCGTCGTAACCCCCGGGCTTGTAGAACTCGGCGTTTTAGAGGAAGAGGAAAACACCCGTTTGGGCGAACAGCTTGTCGGGCTGGATTTTGTTATCCTCGTCGGTGAAACGCTTATCGCGCCCGTAAAACAAGGCTATCTTGCAAACGGCGGTTTGGCGTCTACACTTAAAGTAGTTCCTACCCTCAACGCCGCCCAGGAAGAGCTTAAAACTATCCTTCAAGACGGCGATACGGTACTTTTTCTCAACGATTTACCCGATATTTATTAAAAACGCATATAAAAGGCTCAAAAAACACCAAAGCTGAAAGATTAAGCGGAGGTGATTTTTTATGTCAAAAAACATAATCGTCGTGTTCGGCGGCGTATCAAACGAAAACGAAGTTTCGGTAATAACGGGCACGATGGCTGCAAATATTTTAAAAAACGGCGGGCACACCGTCATTCCCGTGTACATCGCGCAGGACGGCGCAACCTATTGCTCGCCCGAGCTTGCCGACGTAAACAATTTCAAAAGCGATAATTTCCGTACATTCCCCAAAGCAGCAATAGCAAACGGCGGCGTGTATATTTTCAATAGAAAGGGCAGAATGAAAAAGTTCATAAAAGCGGACGCCGCTCTCAACTGTTGCCATGGCGGAACGGGTGAAGGGGGAGCGGTAAGCGGGCTTTTCCAGGTTGCGGATATACCCCTTGCCAGCGCGGGGATTTTTGAATCTTCCCTGTTTATGGATAAGTATCTAACCAAACTCATTTTGTCGGCTTTGGGCGTAAAAACGGCGGAATACGCATACATAAAAAGCCTTGAAGAAGTCGATTGCCCCCATAATATGCCGCAATTTCCGCTAATTGTTAAGCCTGTAACCCTGGGTTCGAGTATAGGCATAGAAAAGGTAAACGACCTCAAGCAGCTGCAATCTGCCGTACAAACGGCTTTAATCTACGATAGTGCGGTAATAGTTGAAAAGTATCTTGAAAACCGCCGTGAAATAAATTGTGCCGCTTACTTCTACAGTGGCGACGTTGTAACTTCCGAGTGCGAGGAAGCAATCTCCGGTGGCGATATTTTGAGCTTTGAAGACAAGTACCAAGGCGGCGGCAAAAGCGTTCTTCCCGCCGAAATTCCTGCGGAAACAGCTAAGCTCATAAAAGATACTACCCGCAAAGTCTATTCCGATTTAAATATGCGCGGCATCGTCCGCTTCGATTACATATTAAGCGGCGGTGAAATTTATTTAAGCGAGGTCAATACCGTCCCCGGCTCGCTCTCATATTATTTGCTTTCAAGCGGTTTTAAAGACTTTTTCGCCGTATTAAACGCCGTTATCGAGCAAGCGGTGGACGATTTCAAATTAAAAAAGACAAAAAAACTTCTTCATACGGGCATACTTGAAAACATTTCGGCACATTCCTTGAAAGGCAGTAAACATAGTAGCAATTAATAAAAAGCCCCGCGGCAACCGCCGCGGGGCTTTTTTAAATAAATTATTCGGGTTGGTTAATTTCATCGCTGTCTTCTTTCAGTATATCAACCTTTTCATTCTTATCCAAAATCTCACCCTTGAAGTCTGGCAAAAGGTGGGCGCGTTTAAGTTGTTTTTTAAATCTGCATACGTAGCAAATAATAACGGCAACGGCAATGCCTATCACTTCCTGTAATACGTTTGCAGGCATCTTCAAAACGGCGGTTTCGGGCAATAAGGTTTCCCACGTAATACGCTTTATAAAATACCCCAAAATTACCCAAACGGCAGGGAATATGCTTGAAATAACGGCAATTACGCCTTCACGCCTGTTGCTGTCCGCCTTGTTGAAATACTTCTTCAATACCATAAAAATCAAAGAAGCAAACAACCCCTGCATACCGTGAATTATAAGGGAAGGAATTGCATTGTACGCCGTTCCGTTTATTCCGAACAAATCGAAAAACGTCGTGCCGATGCCGCCCACAATCATTGCCGCCAACGGGTCTAAAATATATGCGGCTGTATAAATCGCAAAGTCGCACCAATAAATTTTACCCGTAAGAACGGGTATCCCCGGTATGTACCCCGTTGCAACCACAAGCGCGGTCATTAAAGCCGTGTAAGTCAGCCATTTGGTAGTAAATAGAACCTTTTTCTTCTTGTTTTTAACCATAACGGAAACATTATATCAACCGTTTGGTGTTATTAGAATAATCAATTTAATATAATTTTATAATACCAGATATGTACAACTACAACTTATCGGGTAAAAACAAATATTACACATTATATTCGTGCATACGCGAAGACATCTTGCGCGGCAAAATAAAGGCGGGTGAAAGGCTTCCGTCAAAGCGCGCCTTTGCTACGGAGTTAGGCGTAAGCGTCGTAACTGTTCAGCTTGCCTACGACCAGCTTCTTGCCGAGGGCTATATCCGTTCAAAAGAGCGTAGCGGTTTCTTTGCCGAAAGGGTTGCGGAGGGGCTTCAAGAAGGGCGTTCCGCTCTTCCGAATTACTCTGAAACCAAGCAGGAAGAAAGGTTTAAAATCGACCTCGTTCACGGCAATACCCCCCCGAATATGTTCCCGTTTTCGGTATGGGCTAAACTTATACGCTCGGTTTTGTCGGACTGTGGCGAGCATCTTTTGGAACGCGTTCCCTGCGACGGCGACAAACAGCTTAAAAACGCCGTTGCGGCTTATCTCTACCGCTCGCGCGGGATAGATGTAGACCCTCGCTATATCGTCGTAGGCGCGGGTGCAGAGCACCTGTATGGCGTTATCGTTCAGCTTCTCGGGCGGGATAAGCTGTACGCCGTTGAAAATCCCGGCTACGGCAAAATCTCTTCAACCTACGCATTAAACGGCGCGCACTGCCTCCCCGTTGACGTTACGGATAAGGGCATCGATATTTCCGTGCTTGAAAAAAGCCAAGCCTATGCCACGCACGTTTCGCCTTCCCACCAGTTCCCTACGGGCGCGGTAATGCCCGTTTCCGCCCGCTCGCGCCTAATAGAGTGGGCGAAGAGTTGCGGCGGTTACGTCATCGAAGACGAGTACGACAGCGAGTTCCGCTTAAACGGCAAACCCTTGCAGTGCATGTGCGGGCTGTGCCCCGAAAAAGTAATCTATATGAACACTTTTTCCAAAAGCCTTGCGCCTTCTATGAGGATGGGCTATATGGTTCTTCCGCCTGCGCTGTACGAAAAGTACATACAAATCTTTTCTTCGTCGGCAAGTTTTGTGCCCCTTTTCGAGCAAAAGGCGCTTGCTAAGATGCTTGACGGAGGATATTTCGAAAGACATTTAAACCGCTTAAAAAACTTTTACAGAAGCGTTCACGGCGAACTTTTAAAAAAACTTGCCTCTTTGCCCGAAAGGTGTGAAGTACTCGACACGGGCAGCGGACTTCACGTAATAGCCAAATTCCCCAACGCGCAGTCCGACGAACAAATCAAATCGGTTGCCGCCGCCCGCGGGATAAATATAAAGTGCCTTTCGGACTATCTTCTTGCGCCGATGACGGGGGTAGAGGGGTGCGCCGTAATCAACTATTCGGGGTTAACGCCCGAAATAATATCGCAAATTTAAAAAATTGCCGCGGCAACAAAGTTGCCGCGGCATTTGATTATTCTTGAATTTTGATTTGTAAGTCGAAAACTTTTGCAAGTAAAACGCTTTCGTAATTAAGATACCGTGATTAAACGGAACATTTATCTTGCGCAGTTCAATGCAACGTAATTTAAAGGAGAAACGCCGTAGTTTTCAACTCTTTCGTCAAGCTCGTTTAAAAAATCGTAAATCATTTTTTATACCTCCGAACTCATTTTGTACTTGCAGTATAGCACCCGCATTTTTGTTAGTCAATAACATTTCGAAAAATTTTAAAAATTGAATTTTTGTTACTTTCTAACACTATTTTATGTTAATACGGATAATTTATGTTAACTTAACAAAATTAAAAATGTTAAATGTGATAAATTATCATAATTAACATTTTTCTTTACTTTTTAACAGAACGTTAAGCGCCCGACGGAAAATCTTCCGTCGGGCGCTTAAATTTAGGGGTAAAATTATTTAGAAAGCAGTTTAAGATAGGTGTCGGGGTTCTGGATTTTGCTGTTCTGATAAACTTCGAAGTGCAGGTGGTCGCCGTCTGCGTTTTCAACGCCGGTAGCCGCCGCAACCTTGGCTATAACGTCACCGCGGTTGACCGTTGCACCCGCCCTCAAATTCTCGTTGGGTTCAACAAACTTGTAAACGGTTTTTATGCCGTTTTCGTGTTCTATTTCAATCATAGCGCCGTAAAGTCTGCTGTCCGTGTAAATGCGCTTAATTGTTCCGTCAACGGCGGCAAGAACTTCCGTTCCCGCAGCACATTCAAAGTCCATACCTTCGTGCTGGTGGTAGATATCCAAAGTCTTATTGTGCCAGAAGACGTTTGCCTGGGAAACAACAACGCTCTTCACGGGCGTAATAAAATCGTATTTGGAAGAGGTGTCCACGCTGGGGTCGTCGTCAGGGTCCTTTTGGGGCGGGTCTTCCGTCTGACCGACGTCAATGGTGGGACCGTTGCTTGCAGGCTTCACGCCGAATACAACGCCGACTGTTATCGCGGCAATTACCAAAAGGCAAGCCGCCAAAATGAGGTAGTACATTAAAATTCTTTTCTTCGTAGGTTGGGTTTTTTGCTTGTTTTTCATTTTTTTAACTCCTTTTTATATTTTTTTGACAGCATTTAAGCCTTTTATTCAATATCCGCCGAAAATTATCGGCGACGCCACTCTTGCCGCATTGCCCTTTACGGCTATATGCAGGTTTATCGTATGATTGTAAAGCTCTACGGAATAGGGCAGGTCGGCGGTGCAGTAATAGTTGATCCCGTCGGAAAATTTTTCTTCAAACACGACTTTTCCGCCGACGCTTTCCAAAAAACTTTCCATATCGAAGTTTTCGTATTCCGTGCTTTCACCGCAAATGTTTTTAAGGCACAGCTTTTGCGTTTTGGCAAAATTCCGTACTGTTATTACTTTGCAGTCTGCCGAGCTCGTTCCGCAGTAGAAGGTGTAGGTGCCGCCGCTTTCAAAACACAGGTCTTGCGGCATAAATGCCACTGCCGCAAGCACGAATACAGCTGATATCGTTAAAAAGAAAAGTCTTGCAAGCCGCATCACCGTTCCTCCTTTTTACGTTTGTTATTGCCTCAAATTACAAAATTAAACCTTGTAATTAAATTTTTTTGCAACAAAAAAGCGGAGGAGGTTTTAACCCACTCCGCTAGTTATCTATTTGTTTTTATCTCTTTTTTCCCGCTTTTTGCGCTTTTTCGGCTTGTTTGCATGCCTCAAAGGATTTCCTTTAAGAAGAACAAGCCCTATTCCAACCGTGAGAAGCATAGTTCCGAACACTACCAGCCAGAACCAACCCGTTTGCAAAAAGCCTATACCCGATTCGCCGGGTACGGGCATATTCATTCCCCAGAAGCCCGCAATCATCGTCGGTACTGCAAGAAGTACGGTTATTATAGTAAGTTTGCGCATCGAATCGTTCGAGTTGTTGGATATAACCGAGCCGTACGCGTCCATAGTAACGCTTAGAATGTTTTTGTAAATATTACAGGTTTCGATAGCCTGTTTGTTTTCGATGCTTACGTCGTCGTAAAGGTCCTCGTAATCCTCGTGTCCCTTTACGCCCTCAACCTTTGAAAGTTTACTGTGAACCCTTTCGTTCGCCGTCAGCGATGTGGAAAAGTACACAAGCGAGTTTTGCAAGTCCAAAAGCTGAATAATCTCGGTATTTTTCATATTTTTGCCCATTTCGTTCTGAATACGGTGGTTTTTTCTGTCTATCTGTTTAAGGCAGTACAAAAACCTTTTTGCGTTATTCAGCATAAAGGTAAGGGCAAAATGCACGGGTTTGTCGCAAAAAACGCGCTCTCTTCCCGTAATAAACTCTTTTAAAACCGTGTTTCCTTTTAGGCTTACGGTTATTATACACTTTGAATTATAAATTATAGAA
>JAIDQV010000102.1:1639-3127 GCA_029062045.1 Clostridia bacterium | reverse complement strand
CGGTAGAAGAGTAAGGGGGTGCGACTGATGAAACTTGCAAAGAAATACGCAGAAAGCATTAAATCGTACGACCGCTCGAAATCCTACGACCTCAACGAGGCTGCTAAAATAGTTATCGATACCGCTAAGGCAAAGTTCGACGAAACTATCGAACTTCACGTTCGCCTCGGCGTTGACCCCCGTCAGGCTGACCAGCAGGTCCGCGGCGTGCTCGTTCTTCCCAACGGCACCGGCAAGACCAAGAAGGTTTTAGTTATCGCAAAGGGCGACAAGGCTGACGCGGCTACGGCTGCAGGCGCTGATTACGTCGGCGCAGAAGAAACCATTCAGCGCATTCAGTCGCAGAACTGGTTTGACTTCGACGTTATGATTACCACCCCCGACATGATGGGTATGGTAGGTCGTATCGGTCGTATCCTCGGACCTAAGGGCTTGATGCCCAACCCTAAGTCGGGTACCGTTACCATGGACGTTGCTAAGGCAGTTAAGGAAGTTAAGGCAGGTAAAGTTGAATACCGTCTTGACAAAACCGCAATCATTCACTGCCCCATCGGCAAGAAGTCTTTCGGCGTAGAAAAACTTACCGAAAACTTCAACGCGCTTATGGAAGCTATCGTTAAAGCTAAACCCGCTGCGGCAAAAGGTCAGTACATTAAGTCTGTAACCTTGTCCTCGACGATGGGCCCCGGCGTTAAAGTAACCTTTAATAAGGGTTAAAAATTAAAACGCATATAAGCGTCGCAATACGGTGTTGCGCTGTGGTAGCCCTCAGTCATTTACGCCAAGTAAACTCCTTCGGGTTTTCCTCGCGCTCCTTGTCTTGCTCGCTTCTCTGTGTTTTAGATAGTTTTTCAAATTAATGTAAAAGTGCTTGTCGTACCGCAAGCGTTTCCGTAACATAACTGTTATGTGAAACGGCAAAAAACGCTTGACAAGGTACGACGAATAACGCTATAATGTCAAAGTAAATAATTTGTTGCCCAAGACGGCGGGTGCTTGATAGCTTAATTTCCCGCTCAGGTTACAAGATGATTTTTAAATAAGCATATTATTTTAAAATTCCTTGTGCCGTTTTGGGTGCAAGGAATTCTTAATTTTTAGAGGAGGTAATAATTTGTCAGCTAATTTCGAAGCTAAAAAAGTAGTTGTTCAGGAAATTACGGAAAAGCTGAAAGCGTCTAAGTCTGTCGTTCTCGTAGATTACAACAAACTTACCGTTGCAGAAGTTTCCGCACTCAGAAACAAGTGCAAGCAGGCAGGCTGTGAATACAAGGTTTACAAAAACACCCTTGTAAGAAAAGCGTTGAACGATTTGGGCTTCAAGGACTTTGACGCAGACCTCAACGGCCCTACCGCGGTAGCGTTCGGCTCGGACGAAACCAACGCCGCAAAGGTTATGGTTGCAGCCGCAAAGGACTATGAAGATAAAATCACTATTAAAAGCGCGTTCGTTGACAACGCCTACGTGGACAAGGCGGGCGTTAAAGC
>JAIDQV010000102.1:0-1539 GCA_029062045.1 Clostridia bacterium | reverse complement strand
AAAATAATTAGGAGAATAAATAAAATGGCAGATATCAATAAAATCATTACCGAAATCGAAGGTTTAACTCTTATCGAAGCAAGCGAGCTTGTAAAGGCTCTTGAAGAGAAGTTCGGCGTAAGCGCAGCAGCTCCCGTAGCAGTTGCAGCAGCTCCCGTAGCAGGCGCAGCTCCCGCAGCAGCAGCTGAAGAAAAGACCGAATTCAACGTAGTTCTTAAGGACGCAGGCGCTAAGAAAATCGACGTTATCAAAGTCGTTCGCGCTTTCACCGGTCTTGGACTTGTTGAAGCTAAAACCGCAGTTGAAAAGGGTGGCGTTCTTAAAGAGAACGTTGCTAAAGAGGATGCAGAAAAGATTCTTGCTGACCTCAAGGCAGCCGGCGCAACCGCAGTTTTAGAGTAATCTGAAATAAATTAAAATAAAAAACCGCCCGTGCAATTTTGCGCAGGCGGTTTTTTAATTAAAACGGCAATAAAAATGCTTGACTACATTTTAAATTAAAAGTAAAATGTAAAGGTATAATTATACGGATAATGCTATGAAATCAAAGATATTCAAAAAAATTGCATTGTGTTTTGCGTCGGCGCTTATCGCTTGCTCGGTTGGCGCTTTTGCGGGATGCGCGGAAACCGACCACCCCGAAGTACGCATTACCTATGAATTCAACGGCTCGACCTATTCCGTTGAGTATAAACTTTACAGGAATATGTATCCCCATACCGTAAGACATTTTATCGAGCTTTCGGAAGAGGGCTTCTACGATAATACGGTAATTCACAACTATCAGCCCAATGACTGGTTCACGGGCGGCTACACCTACAACGAGGCAGAGTATTCCGCAAACGTAGGCAACGAAGGTCAGATGAAGGAATACTTGGAGCAGTTCTCGAAAGAGGACGCGTATTCCCAGCTTTTTGCTGCGGGCAAACTTTCGGCTTCGGTGTATGAAAAGGTTGATGCAAACGGCAAAGTTATTGCCGATTCAAAGTATCCCACCGTTATGGGCGAGTTCTACAACAACATTAACCAGGTAATAGAAAAGGGTGCGCTTACCGCAGACTACGGCTGTCTTAAAATGTTCTATTACGAATACGATAAAGATACCGTCGAGCTGGCTAGGAAAGTTTACGTTACCCCCACGGATGACCAAACCATTCTTGCCGACTACAAGAAAAACTGCGCAACTTCGCTTTTTGCTTTGCAGACGGGCGTAAGCTCTACTTACACGGAAAAGAACTATACCGTATTTGCACAGCTTAAAAATACCGAACCGTTTGACAACCTTGTTGCCGCGGTAAAAGATTATATATCCGATAATCACTCGGGCAAGGCGGACGACTTCTATACTTCCCTTAAAGACGTAAACGTTGGCAACAATATGAAAGAGGTTACACTCAACGCGCCTAAAACGCCCATTATAATTCAGAGCGTGAAAGTTACTAAATACTAAACTTAATTTTTCTTGCGCCCGCCTAAAACGGCGGGCGCATTTCTTATTTATAAATTGCTTGATTTTGCTATTAATTTAGTTTACAATAT
>JAIDQV010000101.1 GCA_029062045.1 Clostridia bacterium | reverse complement strand
GCAACGCCGTATTGCGACGCTTATATGCGTTTTAGCACTGTAAATTATAATAATAATTTAATTATAACAGTGTTTTTTTTAAATTACAAGCAAATGCGGCGGTTTGAAAAATTTTTCAAACCGCCGCTAAATTTATCAGAAAAGTTCTTTTTTAAGTTCGAGCGCGTCCTTTGCCGTTATCTTTCTTACGGGTTTGCAAGGAACGCCGTAGGCAAGGTAATTGTCGGGGATTTCGCCTTTAACGACCGAGCCTGCGCCTATAACGCACCCGGAACCTATTTTTGCACCACCGAGAATGGTCACGTTGCCCGCTATCCAACAGTTATCACCTATGGTGATAGGTGCGCCGTACTCTCTATCGGTAGTGTAGCCCTTTTCGTGAGTGTACGGGTTTCTGTCCTCGTATCTTAACGGGTGAAGGGGCGTCAAAATGGACACGTTGGGTCCGAGAAAAACGTTGTCGCCGACAGTTACGGGACAAACGTCCAAAACGGTGAGGTTAAAGTTTGCGTAGAAATTTTTGCCCACTTTTGTATACACGCCGTAATCGAATTGAACGGGACCTTGAAGATACGTTCCTTCGCCCCTGTTAGGAAGAAGTCCGTCAAGAATCTTTTCCCGTTTATTTATCCGGGTTTCGGGGGTAGCGTTATACTTCATACACAGCGCGTGGGCGCGCCTTCTTTGCGTTAATAATTCGTTATCGGTGGGGTCGTAAATTTTGCCCGCAAGCATCTTTTCTTTTTCAGTCATACTTTTATTATACAACTTATTTAAGAGCTGTCAAGGAACTAATAGTCGTTTTTTGAATCTGCGGTGATACCCTTAACGCGGGTAGTAACTAAGTGATAATTGTTCCTTGGACTTACTTCAAAAAGGGTGATATTTTGCGTTGAAGTTGCGATTGCCCCCGATATATCAGCGAAATAAGCCGTTTTGCCCGCCGCCATAATGACGGGAATTCCGTACAGATACGAGTAGGCGCGAATGAGTAAAGGCGGGACGCTGTCACGCAGTTCTTCGAGTATTGCGACAATGACATTACAACCGCACATAGACAAACTTTTGAAGGTGTCCGGGAAGAGTAAATCGTTTTCCACGCACAGCCCCACTTTGCAGCCGTTGACACGGTAAAAGCCCAATGACGAGCCGCTTTTGAAATCCTCGCAGTCCAAAACGTGAAGCATATCCGAAATGCCCAAAAGTTTGCCCCTGTCCGACACGGCGGCGGACTTACGGACAAGCCCGCGACTTACGGTTTTGCAACCGCACACAAGGCCACATTCCCCTTCTTTGGAAAGTTTTGCGACCTTATCGAACTTATCCGTTTCACCTTTAAGCTCTTTTTCATAGTCCACTTCGCCTAAGCCGCCGAACCCGAAAATTGCAACGTCGCAGTCGGGAAGGGTTTCCCTGTCTTCAACCGCACCGTCATTTACAACGCAAAATACCATATTGTATATTTTATTACGGCCGCCGAAAATATGTTAAAAGAAGTTTTAACCGACAAAAACCGCGCATATCTTATTTAAAAAGCGCGATTTGCGCCCATCGAGGTGAAAGGGTGAAAAAATTTATTTCCATTCTACTTATAGTTTGCGCGGTATCGTTTTGCGTTACGCTTGCCGCCTGCAACAAGGATGAAGGGACAAAAACTTCTTACGACATTTTATGTATTTACGAAGAGGAAACGGGAACGCTTACCGGCACGATGAATTTGGACTATTACAACGACACGGATAACGAAATTTCCGACTTGAAGTTTAACCTTTACGGCAACGCTTTCAGAAAAGACGCGACCTATTCCCCCGTTTCCGCCGCGTACAAAAACCGCGCGTATTACGCGGGTGAAAGTTACGGCGCCATGACGGTTGAAAACGTTGAAAACTGTGCGGGCTGGAACATAGCCGGCGAGGACGAAAATATACTTGTTGTAAACCTGTTGACCCCCATATATCCCGAAGATAACGTGGTTTTGACGGTTTATTACACGCTTAAACTAGCCAAAGTAAACCACCGCACGGGGATATGTGCAAGCACTGTTAATTTGGGCAATTTTTACCCCGTTCTTTGCGGGCGCAACGGTGAAGGTTTTGTGGAATGCAATTACTATTATTGCGGCGACCCCTTCTATTCTTCCTGTGCAAATTACAGCGTTACCGTAGACGTGCCCGAAAAGTATACGGTGGCAAGCAGCGGAAAGCTGACGAACGAATCAAACGTAGACGGTAGAAAAAAATGCAGCTATACGCTTAGGGGCGCGCGCGATTTTGCGCTTGTGCTTTCGGACAAATTCAAAGTTGTTTCTAAAAACGTTGACGGGGTTGAGGTAAGCTATTATTACGTCAGTGATACCACGCCCGAAAATTCTTTAGCGGCGGCAAGCGAAAGTTTAAAGTATTTTTCCGATACCTTCGGCAAGTACGCCTACCCCACCCTTTCGGTTGTGCAAACCGGGTTCTGCTACGGCGGTATGGAATACCCCGCCCTTACGATGATTGCCGAGGGGCTGGATTCTGACAATAATATTTACACGATAGTACACGAAAACGCGCATCAATGGTGGTACGCGATGGTCGGCAGCGACCAGATGAACGACGCTTGGCAGGACGAGGGTTTGGCGGAATACTCTACGCTTACTTTCTTTGAAAGCCACCCCACTTACGGGTTTACGCGTAAAGGTATGATTAATTCCGCGACGAGCTATTACAGGGCGTTTTTCACCGTGTTCAGTCAGTTGAACGACGTTGCCGACACGCGCATGCACAGAAATTTGAGCGAATATAAGAGCGAGCTGGAATACAACAACGTAACCTATAACAAGGGAATGATTTTGTTCGAGATGCTTAGAACTTCGGTAGGGGACGATAGTTTTTTCGGCGGGCTGAAAAAGTATTTCAGCGAAAACTGCGGTAAAATTGCCACCGCCGACGATTTGATAGGGTGCTTTATTAAAAGCGGTTGCGATGTCGAGGGGCTGTTTAACTCGTTCTTAGACGGAAAAATTCTCATTTGACGGGAAAATTTTATTGACCCGCGGGGCGCGAACGCGCCACGCGGGTTTTCTTTATAAACCCAAAAAATTATTTTCAACTTTAACTTGCAATTTGAAATATAATAATATATAATAGTGATACTAAATTTAGGAGTGCGTTATGGACGTGCCTGACAGTTATTACTTAATTTTATAAAGCGATAAATTCCGTACAAAAGCATAAATTTGTCTTGCACGGAATTGTTCCGTGCATTTTTTTGACAAATTTACGAGGAGGGACTTATGGTAAAGTATTTTTTCTCTGCCGCTGACGGAAAGTTGGAAAGGTCCGAAAAGTTTTTGAAAAATTGCTGGGTTGACATGGTTGACCCCACCGACGACGAGTGCGAAGACGTTGCAGCGATAACGGGCGTACCCGAAGATATGATTAAAGCCGCACTGGACGAAGAGGAACGCGCACGTTCGGAATTCGACGAAGGGTGCAGCATGTTCGTCGTTGACTGCCCCATTATCGAGGAAGGCGCAAACGGTGACAGCTACACCACCCTTCCCCTTTCTATAATTTATAATTCAAAGTGTATAATAACCGTAAGCC
>JAIDQV010000100.1 GCA_029062045.1 Clostridia bacterium | reverse complement strand
TTTTTTTACACGCACACGACGCCATCCGCGATGCTCAGGAGCCTCGTGGGCTCGGAGATGTGTACAACAGCCAGCTTATATATGGCTTTTGCCGTTTTTTTGTCGGGAACAACAAATTTTAATTCCAAAAGAGGCTGAACCGGTGCAAGAATTTTCAAAGATACTGTAAAAGTCCCGTCAACATTTTGATAATAATCCGAACGACATTCCTGCCTGTTACGGTATCTTGCGCTGTTCTTTTTTACGAATTGTGAAATTTCTTCTCTTACGCTTTTAGGGATATTTATATAGAAATTTGCAAGAGATTCTCTTCCGTCTGGCGTTATTGTGTAAAGGGTGTCGTCATCTTCGTTCACAACGCATATAAAATTATCATCTTTTAGCTTATGTATAATATTGACACAGTCCATATACCCCATCCAACTGTTAGAGGTGGAGCACATATCCACAATAGTACGCTCGGATAAGGCGCTTTCCATTTTATCGAAAACGAAAAGAATTATTAACTTGTTTGTGGAGGTTTCGCCTATGTTCAACATAATAAATCAATAAATTTTAAAAAATTACTTCTTCATTATACATAATAAATAAAATAAAATCAAGATTATTTGTTTAAAATTAATACAATTTTGTAATAAACTGTGTTATAATAAAAAAAACACTTTGTACACGCTTTATAAAATTTTACAAGGGGCGAAAAAATGTCGGATACAAAAGAACAGGTTTTATCCTTTTTGGATAAATGCGAAGAGATTAAAAGCTGTAAATTCATTATGGCAACCACTAAAATCAAAGATTTATTGAAATGTATAGTTAATTGTCCTGCTTTATACAGGCTTTTTGAAACTGTAACTAACGGATTCAATTATCTTGAAGCAAAAAGTCAGTGCCTTGTAACGGTCAATGACGGTATTTTTACAAGAAGTTACGTTGTTCTGCCGCAAACAGTAGGGCAAAGGCTTGCGTTCATTTTCTGTCTTTTGGTTGAATTTGATAAAGACAATATCAATTTAAATGACTTTTTAAGGCAATATTTTCCCGAGGATGGCAGTTATTTTGCTAGTTATCAGGCGTTTTGCAACACAATAATTAAAGGCTTGCAGGACTGCATTTCTCAAGTGTTCAGAGAGGAAATTGCAATGATAGAAGAGGATGCCGAAAAATCTTCTTCGCAAGCAGGTGAAATCTCATCAGCCCTCACCGCTTCACTTTCACAAGAAATGGATTTTATATCAAAAAGTGGAATAGCCCAAGAAGAAAAAGAAAACGGGTTGAAAATGTTGACCGCTCTCGCTAAAAATTTGAAAGTTGGCAATGTGGAAAATGTTGACGCATTGCTTTGCGGGTACAGTTATTTTGTGCTTAACAATAAATGCGTTTCCGAAGGGATAGCGGAGTTGATCGAACTTATTGAGGCATTCGAGAAAACTTTATGAAGTTTTTTGAAAAGAAGTTAAACAGCACAACCATCTACGACGGAAAAATTTTGAAACTTGAAGTCGACGAAGTTGAATTGCCTGACGGAACTACTTCCAAAAGAGAGTGTGTGCGCCATTCCGGCGGCGCGGCGGTTTTATGCATCATAGACGGCAAGGTTTTGCTTGTTAAACAGTTCCGTTATCTTTACGGCAAAGAAATCTACGAGATTCCTGCCGGAAAGCTTGAAAAGGGAGAGGACCCGATAGTTGCTGCTGCCCGTGAGCTTAAAGAGGAAACCGGAATGTCCGCAAATTTAATTCCTTATATTAAGCTGTACCCCACGCCCGGATACACTGACGAAATAGTTTATATTTATCTTGCTGAAAATTGCAAATTAGGCGGCAACCAAAGACTGGATGAAGGCGAATTTTTATCGGTATGCTTTAAACCGTTGAACGAAGTTTTGATGCTTATTGAAAGCGGCAAAATCTGCGACGGGAAAACTGTTGCCGCATTATATAAATATGTATCCGAACACAAGTAAATCAAGTTAATTTTAGCCCATGTAGTGTAATGCTGCATGGGCTTATTTCACGCATATATTGGGGGCAATCGTGAAACTGTTTCACGATTGCCCCCAATATATATGGCAAATAGCGCGTTTTATAAAAACCTTTAGCGTTTATAAAAAATATAAAAGGGTTTGCCTTTCGGCAAACCCTTTTTAAAATTAGTTGCTACCGCATCCGCAGCCGCAACCGTTGCCGCCGCCGCAGAGAAGGCTGGACAGCGTGCCGTTCTTCCACATGCTGTAAATTAAAGCGATAAGAACGGGGATGCAGCTACCAGAAAGGACGCCTTCAAGACCATTACAGCTGCAGCTGCTTGCTGCAAGCAATAAAAGTATTAAAATCCAAAGGCAGCTATTGTTGCCGCAGTTAGAAAAAAAGTTCATAGGTAACCTCCTTAACTTTCCTGCGTGGCGGTATGTAGAGTTTTTATTTTATTGTTCCACGCAGGCTTCATCTGTAAAGGTTTAAAGCCTTTAACAGGTTTCGTATATTAAATAATATTTAAATTTTCTTAAAAATGTTACAGACCTTTTCATTTGCTTGTAAAAAATAATTTAATGTGTTAAAATTTATTAAAACTAAATACTTTCAGCCGCTACGTAAGGGTGGACTGTTTATAAGTATAATATTTTTTATTGCTGCCGATATTCTCTTGTGGAAATGGGACGGAGGTATTTTTATGAAGCGGGATAAAGCTCACTTTATCGCTTTTGTCGGCGTCATGTTCGCGCTGATATTCGTGTTGTTTTTGTTGGAAGGCGCACTTTCACTGGTGCTTGGAACAACCCCGTGTTTTCTTTCATTGCCTGTCGCTATTGCGTTAAGCATCTATGACGATTGGAAAAAAAGTTTCATCGGAGGAACGCTCTTAGGGCTTGCAAGTTGTCTGTTCTGCCTTATATTTGCATCGCTTTTTATAGTTTATGCAAACCCGCTAATAAGCGTTTTACCTAGATTTTTTATAGGCGTAACTGCGTATTGGACTTATTTCGGGCTTTCGAAGTTATTTAGAAAATCAAAAAGCGTGTTTGTTCGAGAGAGTATTCCCGCAGCGATTGCCGGTGTAGTAGGCTCGTTGACTAATACAGTTTTATATCTTATCGCAATAAATATTTGGAGCGGTAATTTTATGGGCTCTTTTACCGCCATAATCAGTGTAGCCGTTTCAATCTTTTTCCCCATAGAGCTTGCGGCGTGCCTTATACTTGTGCCCATATATGTTGCCGTGCTTAAAAAAATCAGCCATAAAATTATAAATAGACCTAAAAAAGTTATAGAAGCTACGGAGAATGTTTCTGAAAATGATAATTTGTCTTGACGTAGGTAACACAAATATAAAATTTGCGGTTTACGATGGTGATACTCTTAAACTGAGTTTCCGCGTTGCAACTGAGCATAAGAAGACCTCAGATGAATACGGCGGTCAGCTTATTAGTATTCTTAACAACAACGGCATCACACCCGATGATATTTCGGGCGGAATAATTTCGTCCGTTGTGCCTCAACTTGATTATACTCTGGACAGAATGTGTTCGACTTATCTGAAAATTAAGCCATTAATGCTTGCACCAGGCTTGAAAACCGGGTTGAATCTGAAAGTCGATAACGCCAAAGAGGTGGGTGCCGACAGAGTCGTAAATAACGTGGCGGCTGTTAAAAAGTACGGTTATCCGCTAATAATTATCGATTTTGGTACGGCAACTACTTTTAATGTGATTAACGAAAAGGGCGACTTCATTGGCGGCGTAATTGCTCCCGGGATAAAGGGCTCTTTGGAAAGTCTTGTTAACGGAACGGCTAAACTTCCGAGAGTGGAGATAGAACGGCCTTCAACGGTTATAGGTAAAAACACCGTAACAAATATGCAGTCTGGCATTTTTTACGGTTTTGCTGGACTTGTCGAGTTTCTAGTTAAAAAGATTAAACGCGAAATGAAGTGTGAAAAAGTGACCGTTATTGCGACGGGTGGTTTTTCGGAAATTATCGCAAAAGAAATATCTTGCATTGACAAGGTAGACAAGCTTTTGACGCTTGACGGATTAAAATATCTGTATAACTTAAACAATACGGAGGAATAAAATGAAAAAGATTGGCGTGGCAATTCTCGGATTAGGAGTTGTCGGTGGCGGAGCATATAAAATTTTGACGGAACACAGGGAGTTCTACAAGAAGAACCACAACCTTGATATAAGTGTTGAAGGTGTAATTGAACGCAACCGTGAACGTGCGCTTTCCTTAGGAATAGAAGAAAGTAAAATTGCTTCCAATATTGCGGAGATTTGCTCAAATTCCGAAATAGATATCGTCGTTGAGACTTTGGGCGGAATAGAACCCGCAAAATCTTATGTTCTTGCCTCGCTTAATTCGGGCAAATCTGTCGTTACATCAAATAAAGAGCTTTACTGCAAATACAGCCACGAGCTTGAAGCGGTTGCTAAGAAGAATGGTTGCGGTCTCTATTTTGAGGCGACTTGCGTAGGTGGTGTGCCTGTTATACGTACCCTTTTGGATAGTTTACAGGGTAATAAAATATCGTCTTTAACCGGCATAATAAACGGTACTACAAACTATATTTTAACAAAAATGACTGATTGCGGCGCATCGTACGAAGACGTTTTAAAAGAGGCGCAAAAACTGGGCTATGCTGAGGCAAACCCCACGTCCGACGTTGAAGGCTTTGATGCGGTTTATAAACTTTCGATACTTTCAAGCATTTCTTTTCATACAAAAATTCCTTATACGGAAATTTACCGTGAAGGAATTACGGGCGTTGACCCCGCAGATATTAGATGCGGTAAACAGCTAGGATACGTAATGAAGCTGCTCGCAATCGGCAAGAGCGGTGAAAACGGTATAGAAGTTCGTGTTCATCCTGCTTTTGTAAAATCAAGTCATCCGCTTGCAAGCGTTAACGACAGCTATAACGCGGTCTATCTTACGGGAGACGGGGTTGAGGACGTAATGCTTTACGGGCGTGGTGCCGGTGCGTTGCCTACAGGTAGTGCTATTGTCGCAGATATTATTTATTGCGCAACTCATCAAGGTGACAATTATTCAACCTTTAAGAATACTGAAAAGGCTGCTCCCAATACAAAGTTTATCAAGAATTTTGAAAGCCAATACTATTTAAGGCTATCGGTAAAGGACAAAACAGGCACTCTTTCTAAAATAATGTCTCAGTTTTCGAAGCACGGTATAGGAATTTCGGAAGTTATGCAGGAGAAAGCTGCTGACGGAAAAGTACCTCTTATGTTGCTTACCCATACAACCTTTGAAAACGAGGTTAAAAAGCTAGTTGAAGAAATTAACGCTTCTAAAGAAGCTGCCGAAGTTCTTTCAGTTATAAGAGTTGTTTCTTGAATTTAAATAAAAAAGTCCCCGACACATTGTCGGGGACTTTTTTATTCTTCTTCGGTTTTTTCAAAACCTTTTTTAGGCTTATTTTTTATAAACAGTCTGTATCTGAATCCGTAAAGTACTGATGCAATTGCGATAAGTCCAACGGCTCCGCAGATAATTCCGATAGTAGTGGGGGAAATATCCTTCACGTCAAGACACCTTACGTTTATCCACATTTGGTTAATCTCGGTCAGTTTGTCTTCAAAGTCGCGCATAACAACGCTGCGATCTTTAACGCTTTCTGGCGGATACTGCGCAAAAAGCTGTCTTCCGCGGTTGCCTGTAATTTCTCCTGTTTCCTCGTCAATCTCAAAGTCGTTCGCATCAGCACAAATAATAAATTTTCCGTCTTGCCCATCTTTTTTGAAGAAGTAGTTGACGTCGTAATCGATTGTTTCTACGTCTTCGTCTGCGCCGTAATTCCAGTCTAAATACTCAAAAACGGTTTCTCCCGCAATTGCGGAGGTATATCCGATGTAGTACATATTTCTTATAGCGTTGTCAGGTCGTGAAAGGAAGTTAACAAAGGCTTCCGCCGCAGCCCGCTTTTTCTCGTTTCCGTCTATACCGCTTTTAAGCATAACCCAGCCGTCAAACCAAAGGTTTGCACACTCATCGGGAACGGAATACCAAAGCTTAGTACCGTCGGCATCAGCACCGTCTAAGATGGTTATTGCGTCGCCCGACCACTGGTAGTTTGCAATAACTTTACCTGTAACCATATCAGCCTTACCGGAGTCCGTCTCAAAAGAATAAACGTTGTCTTTTATCTTTTTTAAAATGTTTTCGGCTTTTGCAATCGTTTCACTGTCGGTGCCGTTCATTAAGTCGCTTAAATCACTTCTATCGTATTGCGGGGCTGTAAGTCTATCGCTGTTTAAAATACCCAAAGCGGCAAAGTAGGCGTCGCGCACATTGTCTTTTATTGTAACCTGCCTTTTATAATTTTCGTTAAGAAGAATATTCCAACTTGATACGTCCGCAACGTTTTCAATTTTATCAGGGTTGTAAACGATGCCTGTCGTGCCCCACATATAACATGCGGCGTATTTATCCCAGTCGTTCTCTTTGAATATGCTGTCGATATATGGCGAAACGTTGTTTGCGTACTCGCCGTTGGTCATAAAATCTTCTGAATATTCTTCGACTTTATTCTCGGCAATAAGCTTCATTATCATATAGTCGGAGGGGCAAACCAAATCGTAAACATCACCTAAACTTAAACGGTTATAGAGATCCTCATTAGTGCCGAATGTGGAGTACTCAACTTTAACTTTAAAGCCAAAGTCGCCGTCATTGAACCATTCGGTAAAGTCATCGTATACGGCGTTCTCGCCAAAAATATCTCCGCTATCAAGGCTGATACGTTCTTCTTCGTTCCAACCGCCAAGGTCGATGTATTCTTCCCAATTGCATACACGCAAAGTTATAACATCTTCTTGTTCAGAACAGCCAGCAAAGGTCAAAAGCGAAGCGCCGAACATACTGCAAGCGGCCGCAACGGATAAAATCTTTTTAAATTTTCCCATGCGTTGCCTCCTTTTTTCTGCTTGACATAACGTTCATGACTACGACTATGACTATAACAATTAAGAAAATGAGGGTTGAAAGTGCCCAAAGAGCTGTTTTAACTTCTGTTTGGCTGCCCTTTGTGGCGTTTACCACGTAAGTGCTTATCGTATCGAATGTAGAGGGCTTAGTGTATGTGGTAACAAAATAATCGTCCAAAGAAAGAGTTATCGCAAGCATAAAGCCCGAAAGTATTCCGGGGATAAGCTGGGGAAGAACTACTTTGAAAAGTGCCTGTGCGGGCGTTGCGCCAAGGTCCAAAGCTGCTTCGTATAAGCTGTTATCCATTTGCTTTAACTTAGGTAAAATGGAGAGATAAACGAAGGGGGCGGTCAGTACCACGTGCCCTATCCCCAAAGGGATATAAGTGTCTTTACTTATTCTCAACATAACGATAAGCAAAATACAAATGGAAAATCCCGTTACAATATCTGCATTGACTACGGGTATCTGATTTGCGGTATTTATAAGTGTTTTTGGCAATTTTTTGGAATAAAACGTTCCTATCGCGCCCAAAGTAGCAAGAACTGTGGATATGCATGCGCACACGAATGCAAGCAGCACTGTTCCGAAAATCATACTTCTTAATTCTTCATTCTTAAAAAGATTTATATAATTTTCAAATGAGAATCCGCCAAGTCCCCCGCCGACAACAGTTGCTTCCGTAAAGCTATATACGGCAAGAACCAGAATAGGGATATAGATAAACAGCAGTACAAGGGCAAGCCATATTATGCGTAAATACTTTTTCATAAAATCGCCCCCTTGTTGTTTGCGTCTTTATCGCTGAAACGGTTGGTAACCAAAGTAACGATGAAAATAATTATGAGTAGTACTAACGAGATAAGTGAGCCGTTGTGCCAGTCGTACGCGCTGAAATAACTGCCTATAAGACTGCCCATTATATAAGTGTTGTTGTAGAGCATATCCAAAACAACGTAGTTGGTCATGGAGGGAAGAAGCACCATCGTTATTCCCGAAACTATTCCGGGAACTGAAAGGGGCAAAGTGACTCTTAAAAACACGGTTGCTTTGCTTGCACCCAGGTCGGAAGCCGCCTCTAAAAGGCTGTTATCGAGTTTAAGTAATGACGTGTATAAAGGCAAAATCATAAAAGGCAAAAAGTCATAAGTCATACCTATCACAGAGTTTAAAAACGGATAGACTGAAATGTTGCCTTCTATTACGGATAAAACCTCTTTCAGCGCTGTAATTCTAAGCGTGAAGTTTATCCACATAGGAAGAATAAACAAAAGAAGAAGAACATACTTTTTCTTCATTTTGCTTCTTGCAAGAATGTAAGCGGTGGGGTAGGCTATTACAAGGCACACCAATGTAGTTACAATTGCCACCGCAAAACTGTATAAAAGCGTACCCAAAGTTTTCGTACTTGTGAAAAAGTTCACAAAATTATCAAATGTGAAGTGCCCTTGTCCGTTGGTGAAGGCGTAATAAACTATTACGATTAGGGGCGCAATCACAAACAAAATCAAAAACACCGCGTAAGGAATGCATAGGTGTTTTCTGTTAAAACGCAGTCCTTTCATTTTATTTGCTATCTCCCGCAGGCTTTAAAGTAAGTTTAATTTTATCTTTAGGAATAATAATACCGACAAAGTCGCCTGTATTCCAAGTGTCGGGGCAGGAAAGAACATAATCTTCCTCGTTTTCTTCCGTTCTTACGATATATCGGTAATGATCGCCCTTGTAAATCATTGAAATAATATTTCCATGTGCGCCGCCCGCGTCTTTGTCGTCGCTCATCTGAATGTCGTTAGTATCAACTTCAACGCTGACTTCAACCCCTGTAAGGTCAACCTTTTCACCGCTTGCTGTGATAAGATAGCCTTCTTCATCCAAATGAGAAGAATGGTAAAGTTGAGTAACGTCGCACTCGAACTCTCCGTCGCCAAACTTAACGGTATTGTTTTTGGTGATTTCGCCGTCGTATTTGTTCACTGTATAAACCTTTTTCATAAGGTGAATACCGTCGGGTTCAATTCTAAGCCCGATAGTGCTTCTAACGGGGGCGGTAGAGGTGCTTTGAATAATAATTTCAAATTTTCCTACATTGACGGTAATTTCGTAATGCACACCCTTGAACACCGAAGAAATGACGGTACCTTTAAGCTGACCTTCACCGGGTTTGCAGATTTTTATATCTTCGGGGCGCACGACAACATCCACAAGCTGGTTAATTTCGTAATCGTCAAGGCAATCGAAAGTTGCTCCGCAGAACTTAACTTTAAGGTTGCCCACAACCGTACCGTTGAAAATGTTGCTTTCGCCTATAAAGTCGGCGACGAACGTATTAACGGGTTCGTTGTAGATTTCGGTCGGAGTGCCTGTTTGTTGAATATCGCCATCGTTTATAACGACGATTTTATCGGACATTGTAAGGGCTTCTTCCTGGTCGTGCGTAACGTAGATAAATGTTATGCCAAGACGCTTGTGCATATTTTTAAGCTCGATTTGCATTTCTTTGCGCATCTTTAAATCGAGTGCGCCCAAAGGTTCGTCTAAAAGAAGGATTTCAGGCTCGTTGACGATAGCGCGTGCAATCGCAATGCGCTGTTGCTGTCCGCCGGAAAGAGTGGAAACACTTCGTTTTTCAAATCCTTCAAGGTCAACAATTTCAAGCGCCTTCTTAACTTTTTTGTCTATTTCCGCCTTTGTAAGTTTTTCTTTCTTAGTGTATTTTTCGCCCTTGTCGTTTGCATAAGTGTTTTCAATTTTCTTTAAGCGAAGCCCGAACGCAATATTTTCATAAACGTTGAGGTGGGGGAAGAGGGCGTACTTTTGGAAAACGGTATTAACGGGCCTTTTGTTTGGCGGGAGCCTGCTTATGTCTTCGCCGTTCAATAAAATTTTGCCGGAAGTAGGCAGCTCGAAGCCCGCAATCATTCTTAAAGTCGTAGTTTTACCGCAACCGGAAGGTCCCAAAAATGTTACGAACTCGCCCTTTTTTACTTCAAGGTTAAAGTTGTCAACAGCTATAGTGTCGTCGTCGAATACTTTCCTTACGTCGATAAGCTCAATAATGTTTTCGCTTTTGCTCATTTCGGTTCTCCTAAACAAAAAAATAAAGACGACCTGAAAGTCGTCTTACCGTAAAAATGCATATGTGTGCATCTTTAAACTTATATCGTGTTTTGGACTTTTTAGAGTCTATATAGCAAATACTTTTACTACTCTTATTGACCGT
>JAIDQV010000010.1 GCA_029062045.1 Clostridia bacterium | reverse complement strand
AGATATATGTTTTATTTTTTTTTTTAATTTTCAAAATAAATTTAATACCTTTATTCAAAAAAGGCCTAAGCCACCCATTAACTTACCAATTATTTGCAATAATTACTTGCAAATTACGTTCAAATGTTTTAAAATAGTAAAAGGCAAAAGCGAAATTTTCGCAAAAATGCCGCTTTCGGGAGAAGAAAATGTCTGTAAATACCAGCAATGTATTCGGTAAAATTTCCATATCCGATTCAGCCATCGCAAAGGTGGCTAAAAATGCTGCGCTCGAATGCTACGGCATCGTGGACACCAGCTCCCGCAAACTTACCGACTCTCTTTCGGAGCTTTTAAAGAAGCAGCCCGACGGCAGAGGCATTAAGGTTGTAACCTCAGGCGACAGAATTTTTATCGACGTAAACGTAATAATTAAATACGGCGTATCGATAAACGCCGTTGCAGAGTCCTTGAAAGAGGGCGTAAAATACAAAGTTGAAAAGTTCACGGGCATGATTGTCGACACCGTGAACGTCAACGTCATAGGTGTAAAATTATAAAATCCGCGCAAACCTCGTTTGTGTGGATTTCTGTTACTTTAATATTTAAGAAAAATTTGAATGGTGTATTGATTTATGGCAAAAACGGTAAACAGCACTGAATTCCGTAAAATGGTGGCTTTCGGTGCCAGAAATCTTGAAATAAACAGGGCGCTTATCGACTCACTCAACGTGTTCCCCGTTCCCGACGGCGACACGGGTACGAATATGTCGCTCACATTGCAATCGGCGGTCAAGGAGATGAACGCATGCTCGTCCAACCGCTTTCAGGAAATTTGCGACGCGGTTTCCAAGGGCGCACTGCGCGGTGCGCGCGGTAATTCGGGCGTTATTTCTTCCCAGATTTTCCGCGGCATTTGCTCTGTAGTACGCGATACTAAGGACGCTTTCGATACCAAAACCTTTGCAAAAGCTATGGAAGCCGGCTCAAAAGTGGCTTACGGCGCGGTGTCTATCCCCAAAGAAGGCACAATTCTTACCGTCGTTCGTTTAATGGCGGAAAGCGCCCCCAAACTTGCAAGCAAGCACAAGGACTTCGTTGAATTTTTAACCGCATTAATCGAAGTTGGCGAAGAAGCCCTTGCAAAAACCCCCGAACTTCTTCCCGTTTTAAAGAAAGCGGGCGTAGTTGACTCGGGCGGTAAAGGTTTAATTGCAATCATGCGCGGCTTCCTTGCCGCAGTTTCGGGGGATGAAACCGAGCTTTCGGAACTCGCCGCCGACGCAGTTGACAACAAAAAGTCGGATGAAGACGTTTTCGGCGACAATTCGGATATAATAAATCTCGATTTGGGCGACATTGAATTCGCGTAC
>JAIDQV010000001.1 GCA_029062045.1 Clostridia bacterium | reverse complement strand
TGAACAAATGCGACGTTTTCGGCGCGGAAGAAAACGTAAAATTATTCAAAAAGAAGTACGGCAAAAAATATAAAATTTGCACCATAACCGCCGTCAGCGGAGAGGGTACGGAAGAGCTTATTTCAAGCATATTCGGCACCCTATCGACTTTACTGCCGGTATCAAGGGTTGAAGTCGACGAAGATTTCACCTACCGTAAAAGCGGAAATTTGGGCTTTGAAATTTATATGGACGGTGATGTTTACGTCGTTGTCGGCGACCTTGTGGATATGCTTTGCAGGAACGTAGTTTTAAACGACCCCGATTCTATGGCGTACTTCCAGAAAATCATTCGTGAAAAGGGCGTAATTTCAAAGCTGAAAGAAATGGGTATTAAAGAAAACGACACCGTTTCTATCGGCGAAGTAGAATTCGATTTTATACCGTAAAGGATATACAAACAATGGAAAAAAATATTAAAGCTGTATTTTATAAATTTAAATATTATATTTTTCCCGACGAGTTTTCCGACTTGACTAAAATCAATGACGGAACGGTAATAGCGGCAAAGCGTTTAAAAGAAGAAAGGTGCATGGCGCCCGACTTTATTTACGAAAGCGTCGAAGAGGAAAGCGTTGAAATTGACAACGCAAAACTTCTTTTCCCCGTGTCGGTCAATCTTTATTCGGGTAAGGAGTACGACGAGATTCTTTCAAAGCAAATTGATAAGGTATGCCACGGTTGTTCGCGCTTTATCGATAATGACGACGAAAGCCTGGACGGGCATCACCGCGAAATTTCTTTGGACGGGGTTTGCTATGAAAGGGAAACGGATGACGACGCGCCTACCTATGCATTGCGTTCGTATTGGTTTTTGTGCGGCGTTGCGGATAATATAGACAAAATTAAGAAGTACATCGATTCCGGAAACAACAAAAAACTTGATAAATTGTGCCGCTCGTTTAAGTGCATACCTATGCCCTACAAATTTTACGGCGATAAACAGGACGGAAAGTACAGACTTTTCTGGCGCAGTTTCGGCGGAAACGAGTTAAACAGGCATCTTCAACATTTCACCGCAAAAGCGGCTAAACTTGAAAGCAGTCCTATTAAAGATTTAAATTTGGAAATTATTTCGTACATACCGAAGGGCGCGGATGTTGATTTGGGTAAATTTGACGAAAACGCACCTGTTTTTTCGGTAAGCGAAACTCGGCTTCCGAACGTTGTCGAGGTTCACGTTTACAATAAAAAGCATCTTAACGAAAAGAAATACGACGAATTGTTGTTTAAAGTTCACCACAATCTTTGCAACAGGCTGGGTGAAGACGTGCTTATGCGCACCGTTTCGGGCTATGACGTTGTATATAATGCGCCCGATAAACCTATAAATTTGAATCAGCTTATCGAACTTCTCACAAACAACGACAACTCATCCGAGTCCGAAAAGCGGTACCCTTCGCCCGGTCCCGTCGTTTGGGAAAAGCAGGACGGCGCGCTGTACGGCAGGCATAATTATGCTGGTTTAACTTCGTGCTATACGTTTACAACGCTTGCCGCGGACTCTTCGCAAATTCCCGAAACGGATTTTTACGGTTGTTTAGCTTTTGCGTACATTTTAATTCCTGCTAGGCTTGAAAATTTTGAAAGCGTTATGGAGTCGGTTTCTGATTATATGTCAAAAGCCGAAGATGTTCCCGAACCCGTTATGCTTAAAGAGTCGTACTTGGGTTGTTTTCAGACGATAGGCGCCGGCGCATGTACGTGTGACGACGCATGGAAAGATGTGGATAAGACTGAAGAACCTGCGGGAATAGACGGCATCGCTTTGGATTTTTTGGTCGCTGACGAAAACGCATTTTTCAGATTTATAAAAATACTTGCGCCGGTGCTACGTTTTTATGACGCCCGTTTGGTAGTTGTTAACGGTTCGGGCGTAAACGTATACAAATGTGACTATAAAATTACGCCTATTGACAGTACGGATATGAACTGAAAGGAAAGATAAATTATGTTAACTTCAAAACAGCGCAGCAAATTAAAAAGCCTTGCCGCAAACATTACCCCGATAGGGCAAGTTGGCAAGGAAGGGATAGGGGAAAATATGCTTGCAAGCTTTTCCGACTGTCTTGAAAAGCGCGAGCTTATAAAAATAAATATTCTTGAAAATGCGGACGGCGATCCGAAAGATGTCGGGCGTGAGCTTGCCGCAAGGCTTTCGGCAGAGTGCGTTATCGTAATAGGCAGAAAGGCGGTTTTGTACCGCCCTTCAAAGCGCAAAGATATCGAGCACATCAAGCTCAATTAAATACCAGTGCTGCGGCGGATAGTATAATCATTATCCCGCCGCTCACAATATAGTAGATAGGGAAAAACGTAAAGTAGCTTAAAGCCAAAAGCGCCGCCCCCGACCAGAACAAAGGGGCGCAAAGTTTTCTTGAAAATCTTGCCTTTATCCGCTTAAATAAATTGGGCTTTTTCGCTTCCTCGTAAACGTACTTTTCAGGTAGCAATTCGCTTTTTTTCAAGGAAGAAAACACCTCGTCAATGCAGGCAATTTCAATGGAAAAATTGCCTGCAAGCACGGCGGCTTCGGCAGAGCATTTTACGCAGTAAATCTTCTTTTCTCCGTCGCACTTAAACTTGATGACGCGTGCCACGTCGTCCTCTGAAAGGGGTTGCATTTTAAAGTTGAAAAAACTCGATACACCCCCACATATGACCCGTTTACCGCGTATTTTTGCTTCTTCGCCCAGACATTTTTTAAACAGTTTCTTAACGTCTTCGTCGCGGGATAGCGAAAGGTGCAGGGCAAGTAGATTTTTTTGCTTTTCGTCTTTTGAAATAATAAGAGATTTGTTTTGTTTTCCGCTTATGTACAAAAAGGCAAGTGCACCGAAAAGCACGCCCGCACATACGCCGAAGATTAATCCGATAACCGCATTTTTCGTATAAAATCTTATTGCGGTAAAAAACAGCAAAAAGGCACAAAGTGCTGCAAAAATCGTATCCAGTATTAAAGGTAAATTCAGTCTTTTCATATTGAAGTTATTGACTTGATTTTTATAAAATAAACTATGAAAATAGCGCTTTTCGGCGGGGCGTTCAACCCCGTTCATTCCGAACATCTGAATATCGTACTTGCCGCAAAAGAGAATTTGGGGATGGATAAAATTATAGTTATCCCCACAAATATTTCTCCGCATAAAAAGGGCGTTATGACAGCACGCGGTAAAGACAGGCTTGAAATGTGCCGTCTTGCGTTTGCCGATATTGAGGGAGTGGAAGTTTCCGACTGCGAGTTAAAGCGAGGCGGTGTAAGCTATTCGTACGTTACTTGCAGGCACTTTAAAAAACTGTATCCTAATGACGAACTGTATTTCATAATCGGTTCAGACCTTTTTGACAGCTTTCACCTGTGGCGAGAGCCCGAAGAAGTGTTAAAGTGCGTAACTCTTACGGTCTGTGCTAGAGTAGATGCGGGCGCATTGAATGCGGCGGAAATAAAAAAATTTCTGTTAAGATTTAATAAAGAATTAGTAATTTTGGCTTATATAGGTAAAGCGGTTAGCTCAACCCGCGTAAGAGCGCTTGCAGCCTTGGGCGAGGACACCGCAGGATTAGTGCCGGAAAGCGTGCGCCTTTTTATCCGCAAACGCCGTCTGTACGAACTTAACGAGCTTCTCGGCGTTAAAAAGTACTTGACCGAAGAGCGTTGGCAACATACCGTTCGGGTAGCCGTTCTTGCGGCGGAATACAGTCGGGCGGCAGGCGTATACGAAATCGACGCGATAACCACAGCAGCTCTTCACGACTGCGCAAAATACCTTCCGTTAAATTCGGAAGAGTTAAAGAAGTTTGTCCCCCCGCAAGGCGTTCCCAAACCCGTTATGCACCAATACAGCGGCGCGTTCGTTGCCGAGCATACTTTCGGCATAAAGGATGAAGGAATTTTGAACGCAATTCGCTACCATACCAGCGGAAGAGAGAACATGTCAAACCTTGAAAAACTTATCTTTCTTGCCGATTTTTTGGAGGAGGGAAGAGATTTTGAAGGTGTTGATAAGTTAAGGGCAAAGCTGAAAGGCGGGCTTGACGGTTGCCTTCTTGCCGCTCTGGAACATCAACTGAATTATTTGAAATCAACGGGCGCTACCGTTTATCCGTTGACGGAACGGGCATATAAATATATAAAGGAACATTATTATGACTAGTAAGGAAAAAGCATTATTAATTTGCGAATATTTGTCTTCTAAAAAGGCTAAGGGCATTGTTTATATAGCTGTGGAGCATAAAACCAGCCTTTGCGACTATTTTGTCGTTGCAGGCGGTTCATCTAAAACGCAGGTTAAATCTTTGGGCGAAAATCTTGAAGAATTACTTGAAAAACAGCACGGACTTACCCCGCGCCGCCGTGAAGGTATACGCGAAGGCAGATGGGCTGTTTTGGACTATGCCGACGTAATCGTTCACATCTTCGGCGACGAAGAGCGCGATTTCTACAATTTAGAGCGCCTTTGGGAGGACGGTGAAAATCTTGTAAGATACGAAGATTAATTGAATTGAAAGCGGGTGAGCGCCTTTTTGAGG